>JAGOFF010000015.1 GCA_017997315.1 Clostridia bacterium | reverse complement strand
TGTTGCGGGAGTACCGGTACGGACACGCCGTTGCGCTCGTGCTGAACCTCAGCGGGATCGTGTTTGCCGGCGCACTATTCATCACGAACCGGTTTCCGGGCGCGTTGTCCGGTATCGCCTCGTACCTTGCGACCCTCCTCGTACTATGGCTGGTATCGCGGTACAAGGCGAGCATGCGGGACCAGCTGCAGCGGATCGAGCGGCAGCACCTGAAGATCATCGAGTCCGAAGCGAAGCACGTGGATCAGACCCGGCTGATCCGGGATCAATACGAAGAGCTCAAGACCAAAGAGGCGGAACTGAACCGGATGGCCTATTATGACGCGCTGACCGGACTGCCCAACCGGCTCCTCTTCAAGGAACGGCTGATCCGTGCGATCGAAGCCGCACAGGCCGACGGGCTGCTGGTTGCGGTTTTTTTCCTGGATCTGGACGGCTTCAAGTCCGTCAACGACACGATGGGCCACCATGGCGGCGACACCCTGCTTGCGCTGGTTTCCAGCCGGCTGCTGGGGTGCCTGGGCTCACGCGGTACGGTATGCCGATTCAGCGGGGACGAATTCCTGGTCCTGGCCGGCGGCCTGAGCGGAGCCGGTGAGGTCCATGAGCTGGCGCGCGGGATCATGGCGCACTTCGCCGAGCCGTTCGACGTCGGCGGAACGGAGTTTTTCGTCACAGCCAGCATGGGGATCGGAGTCTGTCCGGATGACGGGTCCGATGCGGACACCCTGGTCAAGAACGCGGACATGGCGATGTACGATGCCAAAGTACGGGGCAAGAACCGGTACTCGATCTGTACGTCCGATATGCGGGAAGACATGCAGCGGCGGATGGTCCTGACCAACAGCCTGCTCCGTGCGCTGGAGCGGGATGAGCTGCGGGTTTTCTACCAGCCGCAGATCGACACCGCCACCCGCGGGATCGTCGGATATGAAGCGCTGCTGCGCTGGGAGAATCCGGATCTCGGACTGCTGCCGCCGGGGATGTTCATCCCGTTGGCCGAGCAGACCGGACTGATCCGGCCGATCGGGGAGTGGGTCCTCCGGACCGCCTGCCGGCAGAACCGCCTTTGGATCGATCGCGGGCTGCCCCCGCGGCGCATGTCGGTCAACCTGTCCGTCGAGCAGCTTCGCGACCGGCACCTGTCCGACCAGATCCGCTCCGTCCTGTCGGAAACCGGCATGGATGCGCGGCTGCTGCAGCTCGAGATCACGGAGACCGCCGCGATACAGGCGGATGAGCCGGTCGTCCAGATGCTGTCCGAAATCAAGAAACTTGGGATCTCCATTTCCCTGGACGACTTCGGAGTGGATTACTCCTCCTTGTCCCGGCTCAGAGAACTGCCGATCGACCACATCAAGATCGACATGCGTTTCGTCCGCGGGATCGAGGCCGGCAGCAAGGACGAGGCGATCGCGCACCATCATCCAGCTCGCCCGGAACCTGGGTCTGCAGGTCCTGGCGGAAGGCGTCGAGCATATGCATCAATACCGGTTCTTCGCCCGCGAGCGTTGTGACGAGATCCAGGGTTTCCTGTTCTACAAGCCGATGCCGCCTGCGCAGCTGGAGGCGCTGCTGCTGGAGCGGCAGGAACAGCTGGAGCAGCGGGTGGCCGTCATTCCCTGACCGGCGGCCGGAGGCAGCCGGCGTCAGCGTCCGGGTGCTTCGTCCCGGAGCCGGTACAATGCGCGGGCCTGTTCTTCCGACAGCGGACGTTCCCCGCCGAGCAGCCGCGCGTACAGGCTGATCGCCGCGAAGTGCTCGAGCACTTCCATTTTGTTGTACGCGTCGAAGAGGTCCGGCCCGACCGTCAAGGCCCCGTGGTTCGCCAGAAGCAGCGCATCGGAGGTCGCGATGTACTTCTGCACCGCGTTCGGGACTTCTTCGGTCGAGGGCGTGCCGTACTCGGCCAGAGAGACCGAGCCAAAGGCGAGCACCGCCTCCGGGAGCGTGATCCGGTCCAGCGGAACGCCCGCGACCGCAAAGGCGGTCGCCTTCTGAGGATGCGCATGCACGATCGCCTTGACATCGGAGCGGATCCAGTACACCGCGAGGTGCATTTTTAGTTCGGACGTCGGACGCAGAGTGCCGGTGATGACGTTGCCGGACAGGTCTACCTTGACGAGATCCGCTTCCGTCAAGCTGCCTTTGGACAGCCGGGTCGGAGTGATGAGGACCTCGTCCGCGGACAGCCGTACGCTGATGTTGCCGTCGTTCGAGGCAACAAATCCCTTCTCGTACAGGCGCCTTCCGATCTCGACGATATCCCGCCGGGCTTTGTTCTCCACCATGGCATCCACCTCCATCCATCTGTTGCCGTCTGCTACCATGATACCCCAAGCACTCCGGTCATGACGCGGCAACAACCCGGGCGTATGATGAGGTCGGGGCGGTCGTCATCCGCCGCATTCCGGATTCCGGAGGAGGTACCGGCAATGAAGACGAAACGTGTCGCCGCCAGGATTCTGGCGGTGGTCGGCACAGTTCTCGTGTGGTTCCCGATCGCATTCATGGCCATCACCTCGTTTCTCCGCCTGATCGAAACCGGACAGGTCCGGATCGATTTCCTGCTGCCGTTCGAGTTGTTTCCGGCCACTTTGGCGGGCATCCTGATGGTTATGGCGGCGGCGCTGCTCACCCGGACGCTGCATGTCCCGATCCTGTGGCTGACCGGCGGACTGGCGGTCATTCTGGCCGGCGGCGCGCTGTTTGCAAAGGTGTCCGGCCTTGCGGCCGGGACGGACGAGGAACCCTGGAGCATCGCGGCCCTCACCGCGATCATGGTGCTGGCGATCCTGGTCATCGCTGCGATCGGGGTTTTCGGGATCCTCCTGGCGATCCGTCTGATCCAGAACGGGAAGGACTGACCGGCGGAGGTGGCCATCTTGCCACGAACTGTCCGCAGGGTGTTTAATGGGGGCTGTCTTCGCGGACCGCGGGTCCCGGGACGGCGCCGTCGGGCGTCGAATCCGTGTAAAGGCGGTGGACGGCCATGACCGGCTCCGAACTCCTCGATGTCTTTCTGGCTACGCTTCCGATCCTCGTGTTGATCCTCACCCTGGGTGTCTTCCGGGTACCGTCCTGGATCGCCAGCCTCGGCGCATTGGCGCTGGCCGCGCTCCTTGCCGTGCTCCGGTTCTCCATGCCGGTAGCCGGCGTTCTTGAAGCGTCGCTTGAAGGAGTGATGCTGGGTCTGTTCCCCATCCTGTGGGTCATCGTTTCCGCGCTGTTTGTCTACAACACCACCCTCGAGACCGGCGGTATGGACCGTATCCGGTCGATGCTGTCGGGATTGTCCCCGGACCGCCGGGTCCAGGGTCTGCTCCTGGCGTTCGCGTTCGGCGGATTTCTCGAGGCGGTGGCGGGATTCGGAACCTCGGTCGCGATCCCGGCCGGCATCCTGGTGGCGATGGGATTCGATCCGTTCCGTGCCGCGGTGGTGTGCCTGATCGCCAATACGGTCCCGGTGGCGTTCGGGGTTCTCGGGGTACCGATCACCACACTGGCCCAGGTGACCGGCCTGGCGACGGACCGTCTATCATTGTTCACCGCGCTGCAGCTGTTCCCGCTGGCGGTTCTCCTCCCGCTCGTCCTGGTCGGCGTGATCGCCGGCGGCGTCAAGGGGATCCGGGGCGTCACAGGACTGTCGATCGCCGCCGGAGCGGCGTTCTCGCTGTTCCAGACCGTCACGGCCTGGGCTGTCGGGCCGGAACTTGCGGCGGTCGTCGGATCGATCGCGGCCATGCTGGCCATCCTCGGATGGCTGCGCTTCCGGCCCGTCCGCTCGCCCTGGCGGTTCCCGGGGGAGGACGCGGAGACGGGCGCCTCCACACCGGACGGCGCCTCCCGGCCGACCGTCCGGGAGGCGCTGCAGGCCTGGTCGCCCTATCTCATCGTGCTCGTACTGGTGTTTGCGGTCCGGTTCCTCCCGTTCCTCTCGTTCCTGAACGAGTCCCCGTTCACGGTCAGCCACCAGTTCTACCACGGGGAGGGCGGCAAGCCGATGAGCTTTGCGCTCGCGACCAGCGCGGGCACCAACCTGTTCATCGCGGCGGTGGCCGGCGGACTCATCCAGGGTGCGTCGTTCCGGCGACTGGTCGGGGTTTTTGCAAAAACCCTGCGCCAATGCGAACGGACGATCGCCACCGTCCTGGCGATCGTGGCGCTGGCCAAACTCATGGGATACAGCGGCATGGTCGCCGGCATCGCGTCCGCGCTCGCATCGCTCGCGGGCGGATTCTACCCGCTCGTCGCGCCTTTTATCGGGATGGTCGGCACGTTCATCACCGGAAGCGACACCTCCGCCAACGTACTCTTCGGCAACCTGCAGCGGGAAACCGCGGTCCGGCTCGGCATGGATCCGGTCTGGCTCACCGCGGCCAACGCCGCCGGCGCGACGCTGGGCAAGATGATCTCGCCCCAGAGCATCTCGATCGCGGCTTCCGCGACGCGGCTGGGCAAGCGGGAGGGCCGGCTGCTCGGGGCCACGTTCCTGTACTGCCTGGCGTTTGCGGTGGTTATGGGCGTACTGGTCTACGCATTCTCCTAGGCCGGATCCGTGGACGGATACGGCATCCCGGTGACATCATGTGTCCGACGGTGCACCGTCCGGCCTTCCCGCCTCCATGGATTCAAGGCTCGGTCCGGGTGAACAAAGCGTCTTCGATGGACTTCAGATAAGCCTTGGTGGTGATGCTCGCCCCGCCGACCGTGTCGATCTGCAGGGTCTGGCCGGCCAGGACGGCCGCGACCACTCCCGCCCCGATTCCGGCGGTATCCCCGCCGGAGATCGGCTTGAGCAATTCGATACGGGTGATCCGGCCGTCCGCCATGGTCACCTGTACCTGGTTGGCGAACCGGCTTCCGGCCAGCGCGCCGACATACGTCCCATCCGGAACGGCCGGGAGATCAGGCTCCCGGATCACGTCGTCCCGGATCCCCATCCCCCGCAGTACGGCAAGTGCGAATATCCCCGCCAGGATCAGCAGGATCCCGGCAATAACCGCCAATGCCCGGAGTCCCCGTCGATGCTTCCCCGCCATTGTTCCATCCCTCCATCCTGTCTGCGGTACGTCGATGCGGAATCCCGTTCCCGCTCCGGCCGTTTGCGTAGTTCCATTTGATTATATAGCGAAAAAGGATATACAATGAAAACCGGTTTCGGCGAAGAACACCGAAACCGGAGTGAGAGGGCGGACGGATGGATCCTGTCTTTGAACATGTCGACTGCATCGAACTGCATGTGGACGACCTGGACGCCGGGTTGGCGTTCTACCGGGACGCCCTCGGGCTGGAACTCCTGTGGCGGTCGGACACCACGCTCGGACTCGGAATGCCGGGCGGCGTTGCGGAGCTCGTTCTGCAGACCGACCGACCGCGCATGAATGTGGATTTCAAGGTCGGATCGGTCCCCGAAGCGGTGGAACGGATCGTCGCGGCCGGCGGCAAGGTGGTGTACGGACCGTTCGACATCCCGATCGGACGGTGCGCCGTGGTCCGCGACACATGGGACAACGAGTACGTCATCCTGGACATGTCCAAGGGCCGCTACGAGACCGACGCGGACGGACGGGTGACCGGCGTGCGCTGACGCATCCCGGCCTTTACCACAGTTCCGGTCCTTGACGGTCGAACATCATCCGGAGATTGCGCGGGATCACATTGTGGAATTCATCCATCATGAGGATGCGCATCCGGCAGGCCAGACCGGGTTCGGCATCCCGGGGATGCAGTCCGTCCAGGATGCGGGCGGTCTCGTCCGCGTCGAACCGGAACGGACCGGCGACGTGATCCTTGTACGGGGCGTTCATCGGGCAGCCGAGCTGGCAGTCGAGGCAGTCGTACAGGCAATGGAACGCGTCCCGCGGTACCCATTCCGGGATATCGCCCGGCATTTCATTGAAGTACGTGAGGCACCGCTCGTTGTCGATCAGGAAGCGTTCCGGCCGGATGGCCCCGGTCGGGCAGGCCGCGATGCAGACGCCGCATCCGTCGCAGGCTTCGGCCAGGCGGACCTCCGTCCAGTCGTCCCCGTCCGGATCCGCCGGCAGATCGGTGAGAAAAGCGAACAGCGTATAATAACTCCCCATTCCCTCCGAATACGTGATGTTGTTTCGGCCGTAGACCGACAGTCCGCTCCGGACCGCAAGACGCTTGAGCGGAAGCCGATGGGCGTCCGCGACGTGGTAGCCCGCGGGAGTCAGGATCTCCTCCAGAAGCCGGTGGAGAAGCATGGACAACTCTTCCCCCGTCCCGTCCGCATCCGAGCGGCACATGCCGAGCATCCGATGCTTTCTGTCGCCGTACTCGAACTCCACCCGAGCATAGGGAGGAGCGGGAGTAGCGGCTACAAGCACCGAACGGGCCTCGAAACCTTCGGGCAGGTCTAGCTGGTAGATGTGATGCAGGATATATCTCTGGAAGCCGTTGAGTTCCTCCGCGGCTTCGAACCGGTCGAGGTCCTCCCGCAGCTCCGCCAACCGCGATACGGATACCACGCGCACCCGGCTTCCGGCCTCTTTCACCCGGTTCTTGATCGTCTGGATCATTCCCATCCCTCCGCGGGGCTCAGGCGTTGCGTTCCACTGCCAGTCCCTGTTCCTCGAGCCAGTCGAGCAGTGCCTGCCGATAGTCCTCGACCGGCACGACCGAATCCATTTTGGTTGTAGCGGAAAACACCCCGGCCACAGTGCCGCCCGCCTGCACGACACGCGCGGTGAGGGTGTCGACCACCTTTTGCGGGAGTTTGTCGTCCGCCTTGGTAATGAACAGCCAGACGCGCCGACCGGTGAGGTTCGCCCGGTGCAGGAAGCGCTTGACCGCGGGCGGAGGATTCCCGGCCCAGACCGGACTCCCGAGCAGCACCCGGTCGTATCCCTCCAGGGAGAAGTCCATGGGGCGGATCGCGCCCCCGATCCCGAAGAAACCGGCCATGGCCGCCCCGGCGTAGGCCCCGGGCTTGCGAAGCTTCTTTTCCTCGATCGGGCGCAGGTCGTATCCGGTCTGCGCCTGGATCTCCTGCGCGACCGCCGCGGTGTTTCCGACCCAGGAATAGTACACGATCAACGTCTTGCCCATGTCCCTGTCCCTCCTCCTTCATCGTCGCCGGAATTCCCTATCAGTATGCCACTTGGGACGGATGAGGTCCGTTTTCCAAATAGGACGTCCGTGAAGCCCGTTCCCGCCTCAGCCCTGCCGATGCGAACGGCACAACCGGTCCCAGTCCAGCAGCCACTGATACTGTTCGTCCAGGAACGCCGTCCGGATTTCTTCCAGCCCTTGTGCCGCCGCGATGGTGGCGATCAGTTCGCAGTGCCGGACCGCCACGAAGTCGGACACCGCGGACAACTCGGCTCCGGACAGCGTCCGCTCCGCGGAATACCCCTGCACGAAGCGCTCGAGGCGGCGCTGCGTCCGGTCGTAAGCCGCGGTGTCGAACCGGTTGAAGTGCGAAGCGTCGCACAGGGTGGCGACATCGACCACCGGCGTCGCGACCGAGGCGGCATCATAGTCGATCAGCACGATCCGGCCGTCCGCTGTACGGATCATGTTCCCGGTATGGCAGTCCCCGTGGCAGAAACCCGGCGGCAGGGCCGCAAGCCGTCCCCACGCTTCCGCGCTGTACGCCGCGAGTTCCGCGTTCCGGTTCCCGGGATAGCCGAGCGCATCCAGCAGCCGGATGAACCGGCCGATATAGAAGTCCGCCCCGTGCCGCGGGAGGTCGCCCGGGTAATCCGCCATGATGCGGTGCAGCCGGCCGATATGCCGGCCGATCTCCGCGATCCGCATGCCGCCCGTCCGGGGCTCGTCCCCCGGGACATACCCGAACAGGATGCCGATCCGGTCCCCCGTTCCGGACGGATCGTCCGGTGCAGGGGACGGGAGAACAAAATGGAATTCGCCGTGCAGGGTCGGCCGGATCGGCGCCGTCGGGAAGTCCCGCGACTCCAGATACCGGAGGATCCCGACGGAACGGACCGCCTCCTCCGAGAGGGAAGGGCGGTAGAGTTTCAACACCTGCCGCCCGCCGTCGGACTCCACCAGGTAGACATGGCCGATCATCTCGCGGTGCAGGGTGATCCGGTCGATATGGAGGCCGTAGTCGGTTTCCAGGGTATGGACGATACGGCCGGAATCCGGCGCGCTCATATTCCGAACACCGCGACCGCCAGTTCGTCGAGCGTCTGCATGTCTTCGAGCGGATAACGGCGTGCAGGAACTAGAAACAGGTCGCTGAATCCGTGCCGGCTCCGTGCGTCCGCCTGCCGGGCCAGCGTATGCGCCAGCGCCCGGCGCGGGAAGTCCCGCCCGACCGGCCAGCGCGCGGCCTCCAGGAACAGCCGCAGCAGGATCTTGTCGCCCAGGAACGTGTCCAGGAGGAGGCGCGGGAGTTCACTGTGCCGGTCGTCGACCATGGCGCCGCCCCAGTCGAGGAGGCCGGACAGATGACCGTTTTCGACCAGGATATGCCGGGGGGACAGGCCGCCGTGGCGGAACACCCGGTCCTCGGGACGGTTGTGGATCCCCATCCGCGCCACAAAGTCCGCCGCCTGCTCCGCCAGATGGAGCGGGAGCGAACTCCGGAGCGCGGCCTCGCGGACGTTCCGGACCGGCCGGTCCGCAGAGGTTGCGACCTCGCCCCAGGCGCGGATGGCGTGCAGCCGCCGGATCTGGCGCCCCAGTTCCCGGGCGAGGACCGTACGCTGGTCCGGGTCCGGCTCGGCCTCCCGCCAGTCGACACCGGGGAGCCTCGTGGTGACGAGATAGGGCCAGGAGGTTTCATTCCCCAGGAAAAGCCGGCCCTCCGCCACCAGCCCGGGTGCCGCGATTCCGGGGTCGGCCGCCAGCACCACGTGCGCCGCACGCTCCGAGCGGAACGCCGCGCGCCAGTCCTCCCGCTGTCCGAAGAGCTTGACCGCGATGTCCCCGTGCAGGAACACCGGCCAGGAGGCGCTCGTCCCGATGGTCAGGTAGCGCTCGTCCCCGCCGCGCCCGATCCGCTCCAGGACCGCTTCGACGTACGGGCGCCAGAACTCGGTGTCGGAACGGCGCGCGTCGAACTCGATATCCGATTCGAACCGGGGCGGCCGGATGGAGCGGGCTTTTCTCATGATCTGTCTCCGTTTTCCGTCATGGAGGGGTCAGTCGAGCCGGAAGGTGAGCTGGGGTTTCACCAGCCGCCGCAGCTTGTCGGTCAGGTCCCGCCGGACCGCGCCGTTTGTCGCCGGATCGCGGTTCCGCGCCCATTTGGCGTCGAGCTCGAGGATCTCCATCCGCTCCGCTTCGCTCAGCTTGCCGCGTTTCTGCTCATCCAGCAGCCACTGGTCGAAGCTCCCGATCCATTCGTCCTCGCACCCGACGTCCTCGGGGCAGCGCTCGATCCGGCTGAAGTCCATCCGGTTGTAGTACAGACGCATCGCACTGGTTTCCGGGGTGTCCCCCTTGGCGATCTTGACCTCGAACACCGGGTCGATGCCCAGCACGCCCATCCCCTGGAATTCGGTCTTGTCGCGCTCGACGAAGTCCGAGTTGACCGAGACCCCGACGATCTCGCAGGTGTAAAGCGTCCATCGGCTGCCCACCTTGAGGGTGTTGATGACCCTGCACTCCATGTTGACCGGACATTCCGCGATCCCGGGCGGGGCGACCTTGCGGGACGGGAGCGGGGTCAGCCCCGCGACCTCCATCTCGTCGATCCCCTTGGGGATCGGCATGCCCGCGATCCAGCTCTCGCGCACCAGGTCGTGCCCGTAGTAGCTGATGACGCATTCCGGGTTCTCCTTGAGGTTCATGTACCCCTGCTTGACCCCGGGCTTGTACTCCCCGTCCCAGTCCGGGACGAACAGGTTCGACAGGCAGAACACGTAGTACCAGGGCGGCGCGAAGCTCGTACCCATCGTGACCGGGGTGACGTTCACGTTTCCGAACCGGTCCTGGGTCGTGACGAAGTAGGAAACCTGCGGCGGCTGTACGAAACGGTGGTTGATGTCGCTGTGCTTCTCGCCCTCGAGATCGTAGAAAGCGAAGTCCATGCGTCTCTCCTAACGGGCCGTTTGCCGGACGTCCGCCCGGGCTGCCGTTTCTCTTATTTTCGCACAGAATCCGCCCCGGAGGGAACCGTTCGGGCCGACGGCGGGAGAGGCGCGGACGCAAGATATGCGCGGCATCGCGCGATCGACTCCCGATGGTCATGGGAAGGCCAGTATTCCAGCCCCGCATACCGGTCGTACCCGAGCGCGTCGATCCGTCCCAGCAGATACCGGTAGTCGACCTCGCCCTCTGTCGGTTCATGCCGTCCCGGTACTCCCGCCAGATGGAAATGCCCGATGTTTTCAATATTGTCTGTGATGGAGGCGGTCAGGCTGCCCTCCATGATCTGCATGTGGTAGACGTCGAACAGAAGCCGGATGTTGGGGCACCCGACCTCCCGTACGATTCCGAAGCCTGCTGCGGAGGAATCGAGGAAATACCCGGGGTGGTCGATCCGGGTGTTGAGCGGCTCGAGGACCAGGGTCACATCCGCGCGGACCAGCGTGTCCGCCATGCTCCGGAGGATCTCGACGATCGCGGCGCGCTGCGCCTCCAGCGGCCCCCCGGCGTCGCCCGCCAGCCCGATCAGGGTGCGGCACCCGATCTCGCCGGCCATGCCGATCGAGCGGCGCAGGTTGTCCAGCGCCTCGGGTCCGGGTCGGCACAGCGGATGGGTGTTCGACTCATGGATCAGGCAGGCGGCGATCCCCACCCCGCAGGACGATGCGGCCGCGCCCATCCCCGCGAGGTCCCGGCCCGCGGGCTCCCAGAACTCGACCGTGCGGTATCCCGCCTCCGCGGCGATCCGGATGCGGTCCGGGAGAGAGTACTCTTTCAGGATCGGTTCGATGCACAGGGAAAGCCTTGCCATGGAAAACCACGCTCCGATCGGTCCGGTTTTCCTCTATTGTACCGTGGAAAACCGGATCACGGCCTTGAACAGGTCTCCGTCGACCGCCAGACCGAACCGGGCGCCCTGCAGTTCAGCGAGACTCCGGGCGATATTGAGCCCGAGTCCGCTCCCCTCGGTCGAGCGCGCGGTGTCCCCGCGCACAAAGCGTTCCATGAGCTCCGATACGTCGATGTTGAGCGGGACGGACGAGATGTTCTTGACGCTCAGCGACGCCTCCCCGTCCTCCTCGCGCACGTCGATGTAGACGCGGGTGCCGGGGAGGGAATACTTGAGCGCGTTTCCGAGCAGGTTGTCCAGTACGCGCCACATCAGGCGGCCGTCCGCCATCACGAACACCCCGGTTTCCGGGAGGGATACGACCGGCTCGAGCCGGGCGGCCTCCATGCGCTCCGCGTACTCCCCGACCGCCTGGGTCACGACCTCGCGCAGATCGGTGCGGACCGGTTCCACCGGGAGGTTCCCGGTCGAGGCCTTGGAGGCTTCGACCAGGTCGTCGGTCAGCTTGCGGAGCCGCTGGGACTGGCGGTCCAGGACCTCCAGGTATTCCGCGGGGCGACCTTCCAGCCCCTCTTTTTTCATCAGGTCGACATAGTTCACGATCGAGGTGAGCGGGGTCTTGATGTCGTGCGACACGTTGGTGATGAGTTCGGTCTTGAGCCGCTCGCTTTTCATGCGTTCCTCCACCGCGAGGTGGATGCCGTCCCGGATCCGGTTGAGGTTCTCCCCGTGCCGCCGGAACTCCCCGAACAGCTTCGCGGTTTCCGCCACGGAACCGGTCTCCCCGGCCGCCAGACGTTCCGCGGCCTTGCGGAGGCGCTGCATGTTGAGCGACACCCGGCAGACCACGACAATCACCGCGAGGTCGAACCCGAACAGCAGCAGGGCGAACGGTGCCGACCCCTCGGAGGCAAACACCGCGGCGGCGAGCACGAACTGCGTCAGGATGACGGCGGCCGCGCCGGCCGCAGCCTTCCAGACCAGCGGGAGATGCCGGCCGGCTGCAAGGACAAGGCGGCCGCAGAACCGGAGTACCCGGAAGATCACGGTGTTGCGCCACCACCCGCCGGCCTTGACCCGCGCGGACAGCGTCAGCAGCAGGGATAGGAGCAGCAGGAACGCGAGAAGCGCTGCGACGCCGCCCAGGATGAACTCGGGCAGATGGTCGAACGACCGGTTGTCGAGCGCCACGAGTCCCAGGCCCGTCACCGCCAGGGCCACAACGCCGGCGTACAGATCCAGCGGAATCCGGTGAAGCGGTCCGAGCGTGATCCCTTCCGTCCCGCGCCGGCGTCCCGCGCCGCTCATGAGGAACGCAAGCAATGCCAGGAATACCAGCGTACCGCCCGCACACGTCCCGATCAGGGTCCAGCGCAGCGGATACAGGATCCGGAACGCCTCGGCGTGGGCGAAGAACACGTCCTCCGCGACCAGTGGATCGGCGACCGCATACCGGATAATGTACGGGTCCCATTCGGCTTCCGATCGGTACCCGACCGCGCCCGGAATGTAGTTCCGGGCCAGGACCTTGTCCGTATCCGTACGTCGTACGATTTCAAAGGACAGGTTGGACCGGTCCGCCCCGTACCATTCCAGCCAGGAGAGGTCCCCCGGATTCCCGTCGTACCGCCAGACGGCGTCCCAGGCCCGGGACTCCGCGATGTCGGTACAGGACTGCGACTCGTAGAACGAGTCGCATCCCTCCCCGTAGTATCCCTCAAAGTAAAGATACCCGACGCCAAGCCCCGATCCGGCCAGGACCAGGAACGCCGCCGCGATCAGCACGACCGCCGCAAACTTGGCCGGGAGGCTTCCCGTGATCCGGTTCATTTTCGTTCCCCGCTTTCGATTTTATACCCGACGCCCCAGACGACCTTGAGATACCGGGGTTCCGAGGGATTGATCTCGATTTTTTCCCGCAGGTGCCGGATGTGGACCGCGACCGCGCCCGCGGATCCGTTGGCGTTCTCGTTCCACAGCGCCTCATGAATCTGCGCGGTGGAGAACACCCGTCCGGGATAGCGCATCAGGAGCCGCAGGATTCCGTACTCCGTCGGGGTCAGCGTAACCGGCTCCCCCTCCGCGGTCACGGACCGGGCCGCGTCGTCCAGTTCGATCCCGCCGACCCGCCACCGGCCGGCCCCGTCGTCCTGCCCCTCCCGTGCGGGCATGCCGCCCAGCAGGGTGTACCGCCGCAGCTGGGAGCGAACCCGCGCGAGCACCTCGATCGGGGTGAACGGCTTGGTGATGTAGTCGTCCGCCCCGACGTGGAGCCCCAGCACCTTGTCCCCGTCCTCGCCCTTGGCCGTCAGCAGGATGATCGGGACGTTGCTGGTCTCGCGGATCCGGGCAGTGGCCGCGATCCCGTCCATCCCGGGCATCATGACGTCCATCAGGACCAGGTGGATGTCGTTCGCGCGGACGGACTCGACCGCCGCACGGCCGTCGCCGGCCTCGAACAGCCGGTACCCCTCGGTCGACAGGTAGATCCGCAGCGCAGCCACGATATCCTTGTCGTCATCACAGATCAGGATGTTGTGCATGGACGGACACCTCGTATCCCATGGTAGCGGGGAATTCTTTCAAAGCGCGATGTAAAGAATTAAGATATTCTTAATCCGCCGACCTTACAAATGTCTTAAGAAACATCACCGGCCGCCGTTAAGATCCGTTGGATACGCTGACTTCAGGCTCCCGCAGGAGTCCAGGAGGTATCCTTATGTTTCTGCATTATGCCACGATCGCGGTCGGGGCGGCGATCAAGGCGGTCAGCGCGTACTTTGCCGGGGTGTCGCTCTTCGCGCTCCGCCGGCAGCGGCCCTATCCCGATGCGGCGCCCGCGACCCGGTTCGCGGTCGTGATCCCGGCACGGAACGAGGCCGGGGCGGTCGGACGGCTGGTGGAAAGCCTGCTGGATCAGGAGTATCCCCGTACCCTATATGAAATATACGTCGTCCCCAACAACTGCACGGACGACACCGAAGGTGCGGCGCTCGCTGCCGGCGCCCGTGTGCTGCGTTGCGCCGGGTCCGTCCGCAACAAGGGGGACGCGCTCCGCGAGTCGCTTGCGGTGCTGATGGACGATCCCGCAGGGTACGACGCGTTTCTCGTGTTCGACGCGGACAACCTCGCGGACCGGCGGTTCCTCACGGAGATGGACCGGGCGTTCCAGGCGGGTGCCCGGGTCGCCAAGGCCCGGAACGAGGCGAAAAATCCCTATGACTCCTGGATATCCGGATGTTATTCCATCTACTTCGGAATCTTTGCCGCGGTGTTCAACCGCGCCCGCGCGGCCTGCGGATTGTCCGCCAAGCTGGTCGGTACCGGATTCGCGGTCCGACGGGAGGTGCTGGAAAAACTCGGGGGCTGGCGGACCCGAACGATCACCGAGGACGCGGACTTCGCGGCGCAGCTGGCGCTGGAGGGCGAGCGGGTCCGGTGGGTCCCCCGCGCGGTCGCCTACGACGAGGAGCCCCTGACGCTGCTGGAGTCCATGAAACAGCGGAAGCGCTGGTGCAGCGGGATCATGCAAGTGGCGCGCCTCCGGTTCCCCGATTTCCTGCGGCGGGGCGGGCGCGGATTCCGGGCGCTGAAGCTGGACGCCGCGATGTTCCTGACGGCGCCGTTCCTGCAGGCGGTGTCGGTGTTCGATACGTTCCTGGTCTGGGCGCTCGCGTTCGCCGGGAGCGGAGCGGATCCGTCCGCGCTTGCGCTGACGGCCCTGCTGGGAGGCGCGGCCACCTACATCGGCACCGCGGGGCTTGCGGCATTGATCGCGTTCCGGTACGCCCGGTTCGACCGCCGGATCCTCAAGAGTGTGCTCGGCTTCCCGATTTTCATGCTGTCCTGGATCCCGCTGCAGGTCCTGGCGCTGTTCCGCAAGACCGTGGTCTGGGAGGAGATCCGCCACACCCGGAGCCTGTCGATCGCGGAAGCGGCCGCGCGGGTGGCCGGCGGAGGGGCGTAGCCAGCGGAATGGATTTAGTCATTTGTAAAATATTGACCCCCTCCTCTTAACATCTATTGGTATAATTATGAAAATCAAGTATGCGCATCCAGCCTTGCATTCATATGAGGGGTCAATATGCCGCCGCTTATTTGGAACGAAATCAAGGATCGGGCTGTTGCATTCAGCAACACATGGGCGAGGGAAGGATACGAGGATGGGGAAGCAAAGTCCTTCCTCGACGATTTTTTCAATGTATTCGGCGTGTCCCGAAGACGTGTGGCGACATTTGAAACAAAGGTCAAAAAGCTCGACGGAAAAGACGGGTATATCGACCTGATCTGGAAGGGTGTTTTGCTGGTTGAGATGAAGTCCGTCGGCAGAAGCCTTGACAAGGCATATGCCCAGGCGGTCGATTACTTTCCGGGATTGAAAGAAACCGAACTCCCTCAGTACATCCTTGTATCTGACTTCCAGAATTTCCGGCTCTACGATCTCGAGACGGGACAGGTGCTGGATTTCCCGCTGAGGGATTTGGTCAAGCGAGTAAGGCACTTCGGTTTTCTGGCCGGATACCAGCATACGGAAATCAAAGCACAGGATCCCGTAAACATCAAAGCCGCCGAGCAGATGGGAAAGATCCACGATGAGCTTAAGGCAATCGGATACGAAGGTCACCGGCTCGAGCAGTACCTGGTCCGTATTCTATTCTGCTTGTTTGCGGATGACACCAGCCTTTTCAACAAGGGGATCTTTTATGAATATGTATCGCAGTCAGCCGAGGATGGCTCCGACCTTGCGATGCGACTCGCACACCTCTTTCAGATCCTGAATACACCCAAGGAAGAAAGGATCACTACACTTTCCGATAATCTGATGGAGTTCCCCTATGTCAACGGACAGCTGTTTGCAGAACCCTTGCCGGTTGCCGGATTCACCGCTGCTATGCGTAAGCAGCTTCTTCTCTGCTGCCTGATGGACTGGAGCCAGGTCAGCCCCGCGATCTTCGGCTCCATGTTCCAGTCGGTCATGCGTCCGGAAGAACGCCGTTCGTTGGGTGCCCACTACACGAGTGAAGAAAACATCCACAAGGTCATCGACCCGCTCTTCATGAACGATCTGAAAGCCGAGTTTGAGCAGTGCAAAGGAAATCTTCGTAGACTCGAGGCCTTCCACCGCAAACTGGCGGATCTGCGCTTTATGGATCCAGCCTGCGGCTGCGGAAATTTCCTGATTATCGCCTACCGTGAACTCCGACTGCTCGAAATCGAGGTCATGAAGATCCTGCTGGGTCCACGACAAGTCATCGATGTGGCAGAGATGGCCAAGGTCAATGTCGATCAGTTCTACGGGATTGAGATCGAGGAGTTCCCCGCCCAGATCGCGCAGGTAGCCATGTGGTTGATCGATCATCAGATGAACATGAAGATGTCCGAGGAGTTCGGGAAATACTTCGTTCGACTGCCGCTTCGCGTCAAAGCGAATATCATTAACGACAACGCGCTTACCATCGACTGGAAAACCATTGTTGAGCCGGCGAGACTGAGTTATATCTTTGGAAATCCACCCTTTCAGGGTGCGAGAACGATGAGTGAGCAGCAGAAGCAGGAGTTGATGTCCGTTTTCCATGACATCAGGAATGCCGGAAATCTGGATTTCGTCTCGGCATGGTATCGAAAAACGGCGGAGTATATCCAAGGAACGTCCATCGGAGCCGCCTTCGTTTCGACGAACAGTATCTGTCAGGGCGAGCAGGTCAGCATCCTATGGGATGATCTCCTGCGCCGGTTTGGTATCACGATCAACTTCGCTTATCGGACCTTCAAGTGGTCCAACGAAGCAAGAGGCGTCGCAGCCGTCCATTGCGTAATCGTCGGATTCACATGCGTTCCGACCGGGAAGAAGTTTCTCTATGATGGTCCCGCGGTAACCGAAGCGCATAATATCAGCCCGTACCTGATCGATGCTCCGAATGTGACGATTCAAAGCCGGCAGCACCCTCTGTGCACTGTTCCATCTATCGGGATTGGGAACAAGCCGATTGATGGGGGCAACTTTCTGTTCACAGAAGAGGAGAAAGAAGCATTCATTCGACTTGAACCTCAGTCTGCACGCTGGTTCAAGAGGTGGATTGGAAGCGAAGAGTTCATAAACGGCTGGCATCGTTATGTATTGTGGCTTGGTGATTGTCCTCCGGATGAACTCCGCAAGATGCCTGAATGCATCAAGAGAGTGGAGCTGGTCAGGCAACTTCGGCTGGCCAGCAGAAGTGAGCCGACGCGAAGACTTGCCACGACTCCAACCAGATTTCATGTCGAAAATATACCAACTTCCGACTATATTGTGATCCCAAAAGTTTCTTCGGAAAAGAGAGCATATATCCCGATTGGTATTATCCCATCGACAACGCTTGCAAGCGATCTCGTGTTTATTCTTCCCAGCGGATCAAAATATATCCTTGGCGTTTTACTTTCATCAATGCACATGGCATGGGTAAGGTACGTTGCCGGGCGCTTAAAATCAGATTACCGATACTCGAAAGATATTGTATACAACAATTTCCCTTGGCCGAGTCCCGTTGATAAGCTGATGGGCAGCATCGAAGCAGCAGCTCAAGCGGTTCTCGATGCCAGATCCATGTATCCAACGTCCTCCTTAGCTGATCTTTATGATCCCCTAACCATGCCACCCGCGCTGGTCAAGGCTCACAGCCATCTGGATGCCGAAGTGGAAAAGGCCTACGGCAAACGTTTCCATTCCGACACCGAGCGCGTCGCTTTTCTTTTTGAGCGTTATCTGGAGTTAGCCGCCAACAACACACAGGTCGACTAGAATCCATCTCCACAGGATCTATGTCGGGCGGATAACCGACTCGTGCATATCGGAGCGGGAGGATGGAGCATACATAAATCCCGACACTCAGTCGTGTCTCTCCTCCTTGTTCTCGCGCTGTGCGCCGCTACCTGTTCGCCGCAGGATATCCGGCCGAAATATGATCCATCCATCGAGCCGTTCGGGTATGAATCCGTTGTAAGCTCAAATCCAGGACTTCGGTAAGGGTTTCTTTCCATCGACGAGATGATGAATGACGGAATAACAAACACCATTCTCGTAGTTGCCCCGATTTCGGAGTTTTCGGACTGCAGGCAGGTCGATTTGATCGAGGAGATCGGTTTCACGTACTGTCCCGCATACGGCGCTTTCGATCTCCGTTCGCGTGAGCAACGGAGTATAAAACAAGGTGATGTCGACGCCGAACAGCGCCTTCAGCTCAGGAGGCTGCTCGGGTGAGCGGGTCCGGTTCACGCGGTTCAAGAAAGAAGCCGCGGAATCCGCGGCTTTCTCTCCCTGTTTCGATAGATATTCAAAAGCGGATTGACCGGCAGTCGTCTTCTCCTCAGTCCAGGAACAGGGATCCCAGCAGCAGGAAGATCATCGCGGTCCAGGCCATGCGGTTCGGATAACGCGTCGACCAGCGCCCTTCGCTGACGTCCGCTCCGGACTTGGGGTTCATGACCATCGGGAAGCCCGCCTTGACCAGCGCCTGGCAGTAGCGCGTCGCGATCGTCTTGGCGAGATCTTCCTTGCCGGCCGCACGGAGTCCGAGGCAGACAAGCATCTGGGACGGAGCCAGGACCGGGCCCGCGGACCAGCCGGTTTCGTGGTAGTGGTCACTGCCGAGTTTTTCCCCGGACAGCCCGTACGGGGTCAGCCACACGCCTTCCCTGGACAGGGAGGCCGCCATCTTGTCGATGATCTCCTGCGGCAGGCGCTTCCCGAGAAGCAGCGGGATGAACGACATGATGGAGCCGTTCTCCAGCCGTTCGTGCGTGCTGTTCTTGCGGGGGAGGAACTGCTCACCGTTCCAGAAGAACGCGAGGGTCTCCCGGAGCATGTCGTCCGCCCTGCGTTTCCATTCCCGCTGTTCGTAGGACTTGCCGAGTCTGCCCGCGAGATCGGACAGGCTGTCCATGGACAGGATCATGTAGGTCGCGAGGTCGGGGGACTCCGTCGGGCCGCCCTCCCGGAAGAACGAGCTGTCGTCCCAGCCGGACTCGTCCGCGGTGTCGTACTGCAGGATGCCGTCGTGGTCGGTGTCGCGGAACGACAACCACCAGTAGACCCATTTGGACAGCCCGTCATAGAGGTAGTTGCACTCCGCCCGGGTGGCGAATCCGAAGTG
>JAGOFF010000224.1 GCA_017997315.1 Clostridia bacterium | reverse complement strand
CCCGGGTGAGCAGCGCGTGCTGCCGGCCGGCCTCCAGCATGTCCTGTTCGGCAAGCCCGCTTTCGCGCTCCATCGCGGTGATCCTGGATGCGATGTCTTCCGCGTCTCCCTTGAGCCGTTCAATCTCGCGGGCGCGGCCCAGCAGCCCGGATGTACGGTTGCGGGAGTACCCGCCGGTGATGGATCCTCCCGGCATCAGCACCTCGCCGTCCAGCGTGATGATCCGGAACGAATACCCGAAGGATCGGGCCATCGCAAGCGCGTTGTCCAGCGTGTCGGTCAGGACGATCCGCCCGAGCAGGTTTTCCGCGATCCCCGCATATTCCGGTCCAACCGTCACGCGGTCCACCGCCAGACCCTCGAAACCCGGCATGCGCAGGGCCCGGTCCAAAAGGCCCTTTTCCAGCCTCCTGCCAGTCACCGTGGTGAGAGGCATGAATGTGGCGCGCCCCAGCCGCTGTTCTTTCAGGAAGGCGATCTCCCGCGACGCGGCCGCTTCGTCACCCGTGACGATGTTCTGGACGGTGTTTCCCAAGGCGGTCTCGATCGCAAGTTCATACCGCTCGGGAACTTCGATCAGATCTCCGACCGTCCCGATCACCCCCGCCGAACCGCGCGCCATGACCTGCTTGACGGCTTCGCTGTAGCCTTCCCGGTTCCGCTCCAGTTCGGTAAGGGTTGCTATGCGGTACTTTTTGTTTGAAAGGTCCATCCGGAGGTTTTCCAAACCGGTTTTCCGCTCGACCGCCTTCGTACGGGCTTCCTCCAGCGAAGCCGCCGCTGCGGACTGCGCCGTCTCGGCGTCCTTGGATCGCACCGCAATATCGTGCAGTGCGGTTTCGGCCTCCTCCAGCCGGAGCAGGGTCTGGTCGCTCTCGCTGACGGTGGCGGCAATCTCCTTCTCCACCGCTTTCCTGCGCGCCTCGATGAGTCCGACCTGGCCCCGGGTCTGTCCAGCTCGGTCCTTCTTGTCGTACAGGGCGTCCTGGAGCTTCTCCATGCGGGACTTCGCATCTTCCGCTGCGCGTTCCACTTCGCCGAGCGTCCGCAGGATTCCGGACATCTCGCTCTCGCACTCCGCAAGCCGCTTGTCAAACGACTCCCGGCTCCGTCCCAGATCGTCCGCCTTCCTGGATCGGGCGGCAAGCTCTTCCTCAAGCGACTTGATGCGAGCTTCGACGGTGGTCCGCTCCTCACCGCTCTCGCGGATCTTGGCTCCGATCTGGGCGATGCGTTCGCGATCAATCCCCTCGAGCGCCGCCAGATTGCCGGCTTCATCGATCAACTCCAGCGTTTTCCGATGATTCTCTTCGATGGCGGCGTCGATCTCGCGGGTTTCCTCCGCGAACGCCAGATTGCTGTCCCGGAGACTTTCCAGTTCGGACGTCCGCTCCGCCAGGCGGCCGACGATCCCCGCCGTCTCCGCTTCACTCTCCGTCATGCGTTCCATGGAACGGCGGATGGTATCCAGATACAGGGCGATCTCGTTCTCCCGCAGTGAATCATGCAGGTGAAGATATGCCTTGGCCTTCTCGGACTGCTCCGCCAAAGGTCCCACCTGAAGGGACAGCTCGTTCAGGATGTCGTCGATGCGAAGCATGTTCTGCTCCGTGGCCGCGAGCCGCCGCTCCGCTTCGACTTTCCTCGTCTTGTATTTGACGATGCCGGAAGCCTCCTCGAACACCCGGCGGCGCTCTTCCGGCTTGTTGCTCAGAATGCTGTCCACCTTGCCCTGTCCGACAATCGAATACCCGTCGCGACCCAGCCCGGTGTCCATGAAAAATGTTGTGATGTCCTTGAGTCGGCACGGTGTCCGGTTGAGTTGATACTCGCTTTCGCCGGAACGGTACAACCGGCGGGTGACCTGGATTTCCGTGTAATCGATAGGCAGTTTCCCGTCGGCGTTGTCGATCGTGATCGAGACTTCCGCATACCCCATCGCCTTGCGGGACTGGGTCCCCGAAAAGATCACGTCCTCCATGCGGTCTCCGCGCAGCGTGCGGACGCTTTGTTCACCCAGCACCCAGCGGATGGCATCCGTGATGTTGGATTTTCCGCTTCCGTTCGGGCCGACGATCGCCGTGATCCCTTTATTGAACTCGATGACGGTTTTTTCCGGAAAAGACTTGAAACCAAGGATTTCCAGCGACTTGAGATGCATATCGGCTCCCTGCGTCGGATGATTCAAAATATTATAGCATATCCAGTGAGCCGGGCAGAACGGGGGACCATCTCCCCCGACAGGATTTCACAGAACCATAGCCCGATCCAGCCGTTCGAGCGCACTGCGCGCGGCAGCCTGCTCGGATTCCTTCTTGCTCCTGCCCGTTCCCTCACCCGCAACCGCATCGTCGATCTCGACCACGGTGGTGAATACCCGGTTGTGCTCGGGTCCGGTCTCCTTTGTCAGCAGAAACCGGATGCGGCCTGGCGGGGTGCTCCCCTGCACCCGCTCGATGAGGCGGCTCTTGAAGTCCCGGACCATGTCGCCCGATTTGGCATCCGACAGGATCCCGCGCATCAGGCGCAGGATCAGATCGCTCGCGGCTTCAAATCCACCATCCAGGAAAGCAGCGCCGAACAATGCCTCCATCGCGTTCGACAGATTGGATTTCTTGTCACGGCCGCCGGTCCGCTCTTCCCCGATGCCAAGAAGCAGAACCGACCCCAAGTCGATTTCCCGCGCGACCGATGCCAGCGACTGCTCGCAGACGACCAGGGCGCGCATGGCGGTCATCTCGCCTTCCGTCAACCGCTCGTCCATTCCGAACAATGCCCGCCCGACGACCAGACCGAGAATGCTGTCGCCGAGAAATTCCAGGCGCTCGTTGTCCGGCATGCCCAGTCTCTTGTTCTCATAAGCGTGGGTGGAATGAGTAAGAGCCTGCGTCAGCAGGCTCTTGTCGCGAAACACATAACCGATCCGCCGTTCGATCGGTGACGGATTTCCGGGCAATGCATCCCCCATCACGAACACCGTTTATTGGTTGTTCTTGATGAAGTTGACAGCGTCTCCGACATTCTTGATCCGTTCCGCTTCTTCGTCCGGGATCGAAATGCCGAACTCCTGTTCCATCGCCATGATCAGTTCGACGATGTCCAACGAATCGGCGTTCAGATCATCGATGAAATTGGACTCCATGGTCACGTCCCCGGCGTCGACACCCAGCTGCTCGACCAGAATATTCTTCACACTTTCAAAAATGGATTCCTGAGACATTGGGATACCTCCTGCAAATGGCCTAGTATCTGTGTATATGAAGATGCTTCGATTGTCAAGACATTTTCCGGAAATCAGCGTTCAACCGCGAAAATACCGAATCCCGGCACGGATATAGTGTATGCCAGAATACACAGTGGCCGCAAGACACAATCCCACGAAAACATCCGCAGTGCACGACAGGACAGAGACCGAAACACGCAGGATCGGTTCGACCGGAGCGGCGGGAAGCAGACGCTGCAGTGAAAGCTGAATCAGAAGCAGGATGATCGCGATCATCTGCGTGACCGTCTTGATCTTGCCGGTCGCATCGGCGGCGAGAACATCGCCGCGCTCCACCGCAAGGAGCCGGAGCCCGGTGATCAGGAATTCACGGGCGAGGATCACAACCACGATGGCGGCATGGATCCTCCCGATTTGTGTAAGCGCAATGAAAACAGAAACCACCAGCAGCTTGTCCGCGATCGGATCCATCAGTTTTCCCATATTGGTCACAATGCCTTGGGATCGGGCGATCCGGCCGTCCAGATAATCCGTGATGGAAGCGACTATGAAAAGAAACAACGCGATGATCATCCCGAACCGGACGATAAAGGAATTCCACGCCTGAAAAAATGCTCCGTCCGACGGGATCGGAAGCATGAACAGAAGAATCAGCGGAATACATGCGATCCGCGCCAAAGTGAGCCGGTTGGGCAGGTTCAATCAGAGCGTCACTCCCGTCATCTCGTATTCCGACGCGGCGACAATGCGGACCGGCACCATACTCCCGATCCCCGGATCCCCCGCGGTT
>JAGOFF010000222.1 GCA_017997315.1 Clostridia bacterium | reverse complement strand
GCGGGGACGAGATGCTGGAGATCTCCCTGCACCATATCGCGGATAACTACACCGAGGTCGTTCTGCAGGACACGGACGGATACCTCGACCTTGAGATGACCCGGGCGGGCGGACTGCTGGCAAGCCGCATCCGCTACACCGGGGAAGAGGCGGTCCTGGACGCCTGGCTCCGCTTCGACACCGTTTCGTACGGGACGTCCGTGCTGCCTTCCGCGGACCGGAGCTATGCGCGGTACCTGTTCAGACTGGCATGCCCGGACAGGAATCCGGACTGGACATACGACATCGGGAAGGCATGGCACGAGCCGTGGCTGGACGGCGCGGAACAGCTCTTCTATGCCGAGATCGTGCGCGGAAGCCGGGACGACTACGCCCTGCGGCTGTTCCGCTCGACCGCTTCGGGGAAGGACCCGGTCCTGTTCACCAGCAGCGGAGGCCCGCTGCCGCGGGTGGACGTGACACAGAATCTGCTGGTGGTCGACAACAGCCTGGCGATGCATACCGCAACCGGCCGGTGGGCCGCCGCGGACTTCGCCGCAACGGAGGGCGGGGACTTTCCGTACGGAGGCCGTCTGGTCGCTGCGGACGACACCGGATTCCTTGCCGCAGCGCTCGATCGGTACGGCCGGCCGACGGCGCTGTACCGTCTGGTTCCGGCCGGTTGACCCCTCCGCGCGAACAGGTTCTTTCGTTTGACATACCCCTATGCCTGTGATAGAATTCGTTTGCTCGTTCCCGCACGAGGTATTTTTTTGTTGACCGTTTTTACCCCGACGACATACGGAGGTCCGCAAGCATGGCCAAACCTGGAGCCCGAGACAAGATCACCCTCGCATGCGAGGAGTGCAAGCAGCGCAACTACGATACGTTCAAAAACAAGAAGAACGATCCTGACCGCCTGCAGCTCAAGAAGTATTGCCGGTTCTGCCGCAAGCACACGTCCCACAGGGAGACGCGATAGGCTCCGTACCGCGCAGCGGACGGACGCAGGTCGCCAAAGGAGCGCTGATATGGCCGAGAACGAACGGAAGGCTAAGACAGATCCCTCCAGGAAGGACAAGAAGGAACCCGGCAAGCTCGGACGGCTGTTCCGCCGGTTGGGCCGTTTCTTCACCGACCTTCGTTCCGAACTCAAGCGGGTCGTCTGGCCGGACCGCAAAAAGCTGGTCAGCAGCACGCTGATCGTTCTGGCCATCTGCATCGCCGCAGCCGTTTTTCTTTGGATCGTAGACACCGTACTGATGGGCGTGCTCAACGCGGTCGGGTTCTACAATTCCCAGTCCACGACCGTCGCGACGACCACCGCGGCTATCCCCGCGGTCACCACGACCGTCTCCACCACTGCGTCGACGACCACCGCTGCCGCGGCGCCGACGACCACGGCCAAGCCGTGAGGCCCATGCCGAGGAGATCCAGATGATTGACGACACCCAGGACACGAACACGACGCCGGCCGGCGGCTTTCCGCCGACAGACGTGCCGCCTGCGGCCGACGAGGCCCGCTGGTATGTTGTCCATACCTATTCCGGATACGAGAACAAGGTCAAGGCCACGCTGGAGCGCATCGTCGAAAACCGCGGAATCCATGACTTCATTCAGGACGTCTCGGTACCTGAGGAAGAGATCATGGAGATCAAGGACGGCAAGAAGAAGACCGTCCGCCGCAAGATCTACCCCGGCTATGTCCTGGTCAAGATGGTCCTGACCGACGAGATCTGGTACATCGTGCGCAACACGCGCGGGGTCACCGGATTTGTCGGACCCAATTCCCGACCGATCCCGCTGACCGAAGAGGAACTCGCGCTGATGGGCCTGGAGTCCAGCTGGGAACCGGTCGTCGACTACGGTGTTGGCGATTCGGTCAAGGTCATCAACGGCCCGCTCGAGAGCTTCATCGGGACCGTCGAGGACATCAATCTCGAAAAGAAGAAGGTACGTGTGCTGATCTCGATGTTCGGCCGCGAGACCCCTGTGGAGCTCGAACTCGCCCAGATCATGCGGATCTGAGGCGCCTGACCCGGATTGTCCGCCGGACGCCCTGTGCGGCCGGTTCGACATAGATCATATTTTTCATTGGGAGGTGGACAGAAATGGCCAAGAAGATCGTCGGGTACGTCAAGCTTCAGATACCCGCCGCAAAAGCCACGCCTGCGCCGCCGGTAGGACCAGCCCTTGGACAGCACGGCGTCAACATCGCCATGTTCGTCAAGGAATTCAATGAAAGAACCAAGAACGACGCCGGTCTGGTGATTCCTGTCGTGATCACCATCTTTGCGGACCGTTCCTACTCTTTCATCACGAAGACTCCTCCGGTACCGGTGCTGCTGAAGAAGGCGTGCAAAGTCGAACATGGTTCGGGCAAGCCGAACAACGAGAAAGTCGCGAAGATCACCTGGGAGGAAGTCCGCAAGATCGCTGAGCTCAAGATGGTGGACACCAATGCCTCCGACGTGGAATCCTGCGCGCGCATGGTCGCCGGCACAGCCCGCAGCATGGGCATCGTGGTCGAAGGTTGACGGGAGGAGGCGTTTCGAGATGAAAAGAGGCAAGAGATACCAGGAACTGGCCAAGCTCGTCGACCGGACGACCACCTACGATCCCGCGGACGCGATCGATCTGGTGCAGAAGACCGCCAACGCCAAATTTGACGAATCCATCGAGATCCACATCCGCCTGGGTGTAGACTCCCGCCATGCCGACCAGCAGGTCCGCGGCGCGGTGGTTCTGCCCCACGGAACCGGACGCAGCATCCGCGTGCTGGTCTTCGCCAAAGGTGTCAAAGCGGACGAGGCCGTCGCAGCAGGCGCGGATTTCGTCGGCGCCGAGGACATGGTTGCCAAGATCCAGGGCGAGAACTGGTTTGACTACGACGTGGTCGTCGCGACTCCCGACATGATGGGCGTCGTCGGCCGGCTGGGCCGCGTGCTCGGCCCCAAGGGCCTGATGCCGAACCCCAAGTCCGGTACGGTCACCACGGATGTCACGCGCGCCATCCAGGACATCAAGGCCGGAAAGATCGAGTACCGGCTTGACAAGACCAACATCATCCACTGCCCGATCGGCAAGGCGTCGTTCGGACAGGAAAAGCTCGCGGAGAACTTCCATACGCTGATGGACGCGATCGTCCGCGCGAAACCCGCCGCCGCCAAGGGCCAGTACCTGCGCGGCATCACCCTCACATCCACCATGGGCCCCGGAATCAAGGTCAACCCCGCACGGGTTTCTTGACACCCTGACCCTGAGCGGATAGAATACCCGAGTACAGCGCCGAAGACAGCAGGAGCCCGGAAACGGGCGCAAACGTTGGACGTCCTGCCCAGGTTGCGGTTTGACCCATCGCCATAAGCGGTTCGTCACGCCCCTCCGTCTTCGGACGCGAGGGGCGTTTCCATCCCGAGGAAACGGACCGGAACAACAAGGAGGTGCCGAACGAATGCCCAGCAACAAGATTCTCAATGAAAAGAAGGCGATCGTTGGCGGCCTGGCTGACGAGTTCAAGAACGCCCAGACCATGGTTGTCGCGGACTACCGCGGACTGACCGTGGCGCAGGACACCGAGATGCGCGCTGCCATGCGCAAAGCCGGTATCACCTACAAGGTCGTCAAGAACACTCTCGCCACCATCGCCGCGGAACAGGCGGGACTCGGAGGCATGACCGGCATGCTCAAGGGCCCCACTGCGATCGCCTACAGCGCCGTCGACATGGTCGCTCCGGCCAAACTGGTCAAGGAATTCGCAACCAAGTATCCCGCCCTCGAAATCAAGGGTGGAAGCATGTCCGGCGAGATCCTGGACGTCGAAGGCATCCAGCGCCTTGCGGCTGTGCCGCCCAAGGAAATCCTTTATGGCCAGGTGGTCTCGGGCCTGATCTCTCCCATCGCGGGACTGGTCATGCTTCTCGGTGCGGTCTCAAAAAAAGCGGAGGAGACCGGAGCCGCGAACGTGTCGGAACTTACGGCGGCAGTCGCCGGTTGACAGACAGCAGCAGCATACGCACATACGCACACGATTTATGG
>JAGOFF010000223.1 GCA_017997315.1 Clostridia bacterium | reverse complement strand
TTCCTGGACCGTCAGTACCGGAACGAGAATTCGCGCACCACCGAGTGGAGCACCCGTGCGGACCATCTTGCGTATGTTGAGGGACTGTTCGACGAGTTGTCCGGGACCGGAATCTCCGATGCGCTCACCCGATTCGCCAATAGCCTGCAGGAAGTGTCCAAAAATCCCGTGAACAAGGAGTACAGGACCAACCTGCTGCAGAACGCGTCCAATCTGGCGGACGTGCTGACGCATTTTTCCGCGCAGCTCACCGAAAAGCAGGCGGACCAGGACCAGGCGATCGTCGTCAGCGTGAATCAGGTGAACGTGATCGCCCGGTCGATCGGCGACCTCAACACACAGATCTCGAAGTACGAACTGAGCGGCCAGAAAGCCAACGATCTGCGCGACAAGCGCAACATGCTGCTGGACGAACTGTCCGGGCTGACCGGATTTGAAGCATCCGAGAATACGGACGGCGAACTCCAGGTCCGGATCGGCGGAGAACTGCTGATCGACCATGATCAGATCCGTACGCTTGCCACCGTCCTGTCGATAGACAACCCGATCACCGGAGCGGACGACTCCCTCCACGGAATCGTCTGGGAGGACACCGGAACCGCCGCACCGATCCAGGGAGGCAGCATCCATGCGCTTCTGAACCTTCGGGACGGCGCGTCCGCGAACGAGATCGGGATGCCCTATCTGAACGAGCAGCTCAACCGGCTGGCGCGCGGCATCGCGGAATCGTTCAACCAGGTGCACGAAGCCGGCTGGACGATGCCGGCGGATTCGAACGGCAACGTCTCGGTTACGGGCGTCCCGTTCTTCACCACCTCGAACGGCGCCGCGGTGTTCACGGCCGCGAACATTTCCGTGAATCCCGCCATCGCGCAGGATGTGTTCCGGATCGCAGCCTCATCCGTACAGATAACGAACAGCACTCTGCAGGGCAACAACGGCAACGCGCTGGAACTGCTCACCTTGTTCGACAGCAGCGCCCTCCCCGACATCGGGAGCTACAACGGATTTCTCGACAGTCTGGTCGGTGAGATCGCCGTCGAGACGGAAGAATCTTCCACCCGGCTGACCAGCGAACTCACACTGTTATCAAGCCTCGACCAGCAGAGACAGTCCGTATCCGCGGTATCGCTCGACGAGGAAGCGACCAACCTGATCAAGTACCAGCACAGCTATGCCGCGGCAGCCCGGCTCATCACCGCCATCGACGAAGCCCTGGATGTCCTGATCAACAGAACCGGCGTCGTCGGACGCTGACCCGCGGACGCAGGCAGGAGGAAACCATGCGCATAACCAACTCCATGCTGGCAGGAAACTTCCTGGCCAACCTGAACCGGAGTCTCACCCGGATGAGCGGGTACCAGGACCAACTCTCCTCCAAACGGCGGATCGTCCGGCTGTCGGATGATCCGATCGGCACGATCAACACGCTGGCCATCCGGAAAAAGATCGATCGCCTCGACCAGTACCAGAAAAACGTCTCGGACGCCAGCTCCTGGCTGACACAGAGCGAGACAGCCCTCATGGACGTCAACGAGGTGCTGAAGAGCGCATACGAGCAGGCGCTGGAGGCGTCGTCCGACACGGTCGGCAAGGTGGACCGGGATGCGATCGCCAGCTACATGGAGGAACTGCGGGACCATCTGTTCCAGACCGGGAACTCCACATACGGCGACAAGTACATTTTCGGCGGCTACAACACCACCACCCCTCCCTTCACCCAGTCCGGCACCGACGTGCTGTACAACGGGATCGACCTGACGACGGCGCCGGCTGCCGACATCGATGCACAGAACGCCCAGAAGATCGAATTCGAGATCGGTACGGGGAAGCGCGTGAAGGTCGCCATGACCGGTGCCGAGGTGATGGGAACCGGCAACGACAACCTGATCAAGATCTTCGACGATCTGATCGCAGGTCTGAAAGCCGGCGATCAGGATGCGATCGCGGCTTCGACAAGCCGGATCAGCGAGCGGCAGGACCATGTGCTTTCTCTGGTCGCCGACATCGGCGGCCAGTCGAACCGGCTCGAGTTCGTCTCCAACCGGTACGAACTCGACAGAATCAACTACCTGACCGTCCAGTCCGATATCGAGGATATCGACACCGCGGAAGTCATCATGCAGTACAAAGCCGCTGAATCCGTCTATACGGCGGCCCTGTCGGCGGGATCCAAGATCATCCAGCCTTCACTGATCGATTTCCTGAACTGACCGTGAACCGTTCTTGGCGCAACAGGCGGTCGGAGGGAAGGGGCCGGACATGAGAATACTTCAGCTCGACATCACGATCCAGGACGCGATCATCGCCATCCGGTCGCAGGACGCGCGCGTCCGGATCCGGCAGGATCTCGCCACGTTCCGGACGGAGATCCAGCCCGCGCGGATGCGCGTGCTGAAGAAACTGCCGACGTTCCATGTGGATCGAAGCGCTTCGGACGCGCAGCTCGGCAGCCAATCCGTGATGGCGTTGCTGCAGTCCTGCGCCCGGCAGGCCCGGGAGGATTCGATGCAGGGGATCGCCCGGATCGCGCGGGAAGGCGACCGCCTGATGAGGATCTACGACAGGCACCAGACGGTCGCCGCGGTCGTCGCTTCCCGTGCGGCGGAAACATCCACCATCAATGTGGCGGATCTGCCCAAACCGGTGATCGAGTGGGAGAAGGGACAGATGGATGTCGAATGGGAGAGGCCCGAAGTACGGAACGAGTGGAACACGACGGATCCGGTCAGGTTCGAGGTGGAGCCGGGCAGCATCGAGATCCAGGTGGTGCAGCCGGCCAGCGTCGAGATTCAGGCGATTCCGGTCGGGGACGACCTGCAGGTGAAAACAGAAGGACCGATCCAATGGATCGTATGACCTTGGCAACACCGCCGATGCGCCGGGCAATCCGGACAGGGCGCGGAAAACCGGGTACTGGAACCAGAAGCGAGAGAAACGGGAGAAAAACAATGCGCATCAAAACCATGGTATTCGGCGATCTCGACATCAGCGAGGACAAGATCATCACATTTCCGGAAGGGATTCCGGGATTTGAGAATCTGACGAAGTTTGTTATCATCATATTGGATCAGACAAAGCCTTTCCTCTGGCTGCAGGCGGTCGAAGAGGATGTATCGATCCCCGTCATCAGTCCCTTCGAGATCGACGGCGGGTATTCTCCTTCCGTGGACGACGGGTTGTACGAGGGGCTTCGGCTGGCGAACGAGGAGGATCTGCTGGTTCTGGTTGTCGCTGTCATCCCGCCCGTAGTCACGCGGATGACCGCCAACCTGGCCGCACCGATCCTGATCAACATCGCGGAAAACATCGGCAGGCAGGTGCTGATCGAGAACGGGGAGTACCCCGTACGTTACCCGATCTTTGAGGCCATCAGCCGCCAGATGCGCAAGGAGGCCGTCCATGCTGGTTCTGACCCGAAGGATCAATGAAGCCATCCTGCTCGGCGACGATGTGCGCATCACCGTTCTTGAAATCGATGGGGAGCGGATCAAGCTCGGCATTGACGCACCCCATTCGCTGAAGATCCTGCGCGCGGAGCTGCTCGCGGAAGTCCGTGCCTTCAACCGGGAAGCGAACCAGACCAGCCTGTCGTTCATGCAATCGATCCTGACGCCGGAGGGCGTGAATCCGGACGATCCGGATGGACAGACCCCGCCCGACACCCCCTGACGAAACTTGCTTCGCCTTTCCGCACCGGCATCCGGATCCTGACAGGTCCGGATGCCTTTTGTTTGCAAATAGCGTTAAAGGCACCGCGTTCATGGCCGATATACATTCATGAGAGTCACAGGGGCCGGATGCAAAGGCGCCGCAGACGGTTCCGGCGGCACTCGGGACACACCACGGACAAGGGCAAGGATGCCCGAAACACACGACTCAAGGAGGAAACCCCATGCGCATCAACAACAACATGATGGCCATCAACACCCATCGCCAGCTCTCGGTCAACAACAACAACTCCGCCAAGTCCGTCGAGAAACTCTCTTCCGGCTACCGCATCAACCGGGCGGGCGA
>JAGOFF010000221.1 GCA_017997315.1 Clostridia bacterium | reverse complement strand
AGCGTCACCTCCCTTGCTCGAGTATGACTCCATTCTATGGCATATCGGGAAAAAAGCAATCCGCAGAGATGCCCGAAACCCTGCCGGATACCGTATAGTGGTGGCATCGGCGGTGATCGCCTCCGGATGGACCCGGGAGCGGCGGCATCGGCCGGAGAGCGGACGGCAAGGAGGAATCCCCATGAAAACACGCATATTGGGCAAGACCGGATATACGGTGTCCGAGGTGTCGCTCGGGACCTGGCAGGTGGGCGGCGGCTGGGGCGCCTCGTTCGATCTGGAGGAGGCGGTCCGCACGGTGGAGACCGCGCTGGACCAGGGAGTGACGTTCATCGACACCGCGGACGTCTACGGGAACGGGGACAGCGAGCGTGCGGTCGCGGAGGCGCTTCGCCGCCGGGGACTGCTCGGCGGGAACCGGGTGCGGGTCGCCACCAAGTGCGGCCGGCGGCTCAGTCCGCACATCGCGGATGGATACACCGCGGAAAACCTCACGGGCTTTGTCGAGGACAGCCTGCGCAACATGGGGCTCGAAACGCTCGACCTCGTCCAGCTGCACTGTCCGCCGACCGACGTGTACTACCGGCCCGCGGTGTTCGACGCGATGGACCGGCTGCAGGCGCAGGGCAAGATCCGGCACTACGGAGTGAGTGTGGAGCGGGTCGAAGAGGCGCTCAAGGCCATCGAGTTCCCGGGCGTCGCAACCGTGCAGATCATCTACAACATGTTCCGGCAGCGTCCCGCGGAGCGGTTCTTCGCGGAGGCCGCGGCGCGGAACGTGGGTGTCATCGTGCGCGTGCCGCTCGCGAGCGGACTGCTTACCGGCAAGATGCGCCGGGACACCGCGTTCGCGGCCGGAGACCACCGGGCCTTCAACCGGGAAGGCGCGGCGTTCGACCGCGGGGAGACGTTCGCGGGCGTGGACTACGAGACCGGGCTGCGCGCGGTCGAGGCGCTCCGGGAAGTGTTCCCGGAGGTCCCGGGCGGACCTTCGCTCGCCCAGATCGCGCTCCGCTGGGTACTCATGGAGCCCGCGGTCAGCTGCGTGATCCCGGGCGCGAGCCGCGAAGCGCAGGCCCGCGCCAACGCCGCGGCGTCCGGACTGCCCCCGCTGACCCCGGAGCAGATGGCCGCGGTCCGCCGGATCTACGACACATACCTCCGGCCGATGGTCCATCCGTGCTGGTAGGCGGGGAGGGATCCGCGACGGGGGACGCGGAGCCCGGGCCGGCGGGGCTTTCCGGCCGGAAGGCCGACCGGCGCCTCGTCGCCTATGTGGAGTTTCTGTACCCGGCCGCGCTGGTGCTCATCAGCCTGGGTGTCACGCTCATGGTCCGCTCGCGGTTCGGGATCTCGGTCGCGAGTTCCGTGGCGTACATCGCCAGCCTGGCGTTCCCGGTGTTCACGTTCGGGACGTGGAGCTACCTCGTGATGGGGCTGCTCATGCTGGCGCTCACGCTCGTGACCCGGCGGCTGCGGATCGGGGTGCTGGTTTCCTTTTTCGTCTCGGTCGCGTTCGGATGGCTGGTCGACCGGTTTTCCGCCTGGGCCGCGCCCTGGCCGGACGGGATTCCGTGGCAGCTGCTGTACTACGCCGCCGGGATCACGCTGCTCACGCTCGGGATCGCGGTGTTCATCGACACCGGGCTCCCGCCCAATCCGTACGAGCGCTTCGTCAATGATCTGTCGCGGCACTTCGGCATCCCGTTCCGCCGGGTCAAGACGGTCTACGACATCGCCAGCTTGCTGGCCGCCTGCCTTCTGCTGCTCCTGTTTGTCCGCCGGTTCGTCGGCATCGGGCCCGGTACGGTGGTCGCGGCGCTCGCGAACGGGACGCTCATCGGGGTCTGGCTGCGTTGGCTGACACGTGCGCTGTCGGTCCGTTCGCTGCTGTTTCCGGTGCGGTACGTCCGCCCGGTGCACGCGTTGGCGCGGCGGGAACCCAATCCGGATTGATGGTTTCATCATGATGTCCATCGGCATCGCGGCAAAAGAAGAGATCGGTTCTGCACGCGATCATTCCAGATCGTCCACATCCAGCTGGTCGTCCTGTAATTTGATTTATCTTGACGATCTTGCTCATGGACTCCCGTTTACGGGAGATGCGCAACAACGCAGGCACGATTGTCTGCCCACGTACTCCAATCATCAAAGCTCGGCGCTTGATCTCCATTGTATAAAACACAGGCTCGTCCACGAACCTTGCCGGGAATCACCGCGGAGTGCTCGTAGGTTCCCGTGAGTATATCCTGATCGCCCGATCCGAATTTATCGTGCGTGGAGTCAATCTGAAGCGAGTAAAGGCCGTCCTCAAAGGAGACCTCGTAAATGATCGGATCCCCTTCATCCGTCAGTTCAATCACTCCAAGAAAAGAGAGTGGACTCCTCTGATCCGTATTGAAGAAAGAATCGACACGATCGATGTTCATCAAGCCCTCTCCGGATGCGTTGTAAAATGCATATCCAGCCTGAATCAAAGGCGTGTACCATTGAACCATATAAAAAGGTGTTGCCGCGGGCGTCGACGATGTCGTTGATTCTGACGGATTCGCTGAACACGATATCGTGAACAGGCACAGAAATACAGGAAGAACCCGAATAGAGACACGTTTCAGAAACGCCAGCATTCTCCGTCCCCCCTGTCAGCGGTCGCTTGCTCTTTGATTTGTACATAAATTAAGACAACATGATTGTATAAATGATGTCACCAGAATGTCAAATCATGCATATTTTCTGATGACACACAGCCTCGGATGGATACCCCGCCCTCACCCGCTTCTTCGCCTCTACTCCACGGGGTTCTCCAGGATGCCGATAAACATCGGAAGCGACGACGCGAGGTCCGCGATCCCGTACAGGAACGGCCGGTCGAACGTCATCTCGACGTCGTAGGACGGCATGGACTCCTTGTCGATCTGGACCGCGGTGGCTGCAGCGGCCTCGGTGCCTTTCTCGTCCACCCGGCAGAACGTCCGATGCAGTACGTCCCCGATATAGAGCTCCCGACCCATCGCCTGCTGGATGCCGGAGAAATCCGCGACCGCGGGATCGAACGCGTTCTCCATCCCCATCGCGATGAGCTCGTTCTTCAGGCTGTCCTTGTACTCCGTTTCAAAAACAGGCAGCGCGAGCCCGACGGAAAAGTTCGCCTTGTTGGTCTGGAGGACGGCCAGAAAATCCTGGAGCTGCGCATCGGTGTACCGGCCCAGCAGATCCCGCGGCGAAACGCCTTCGTCCGGGAGGAGGGCGAAAAAACCGAACCGGCCGCCCGCGTACGGGAGCAGGATCCCGCGCATGTCCTCGCCGTCGAGGTACTGCATGGAGCCTCCGCGGTGCATGAAATCCGTCTCGATGTCCCCGCCCGGCGCATGGAATGTACGCGCCCGGGTGTCGTTTGCGTCAAACGGCTCCTCCCAGTCCGCCTTGAAGTGGATCGCGTTCACGAGGTACATGACCGTGTCGGCGGGGATCTTGTCCAAGATGGACGGGATGACGCCGCGGGTCGCTTCCTTGACCCAGCGGTTCACCGCGTCCGGGGCGTCCGGCGTGCGGAAGTCGATCTGCCGGGCTGCGGCGGCGTAGTGGTCCGCGTTGGTCTGCAGAAAAGCGTTCTCGGGCGTGAATTCGAGGTCGAACCAGATCGAGTTCGCAATGGACAGACGGTCGTCCGCGGAGGGATCGTTCCAGCGCGCGAGCGAGCCGCGTGCGCCCTCGTTGAGCGCGTCGATCCCGTCCGGTGTGCCCGTGAGTAGTTCGAGCATCCCGGTCCGGGTATCCGCAGCCGCGCCGTTCGCGGTCATCGAGAGCGCAAGATGGACCGACGCGGGGGAGAGCAGGAGGTTCCCCGGATTGTCCGCGGACGCGCGCAGCAGGTTCCATCCGAACGCCGCCATCGCGCCGGTATAGGCGGCCGGCGCCGGTTCGGGCTCCGGAGCGGACACGGGCGTGACCTCCGCCATCAGGTCCGTGCCGGAGACCGCGGCGGGTGCGCAGCCGGCCGTCAGTCCGAGCGCGAGCAGAAGCGCAAGCAGCAGGGTTGCAGTCTTTCTCATGGTGTGGTC
>JAGOFF010000220.1 GCA_017997315.1 Clostridia bacterium | reverse complement strand
CGACTTGTGGTATGCGGATCTGGTCCGCGGAGACGCGATCTCGACAGACCCGGTCAGCATCCGGGATTTCGAGAACTGGGTCGGGATGTGCGCGGGCCGGCGCCCGGAAGCGTGCGGGATGTCCGGCAGCTGTCAGTGCCAGTTCGTCGTGGAAGCCGACGGGAGCGTATACCCCTGCGACTTCTACGTGATCGACCGGTACCGGATCGGGAGCATCGCGGACGACGGATTCGCGGAGATGGCGGCATCGGAGAACGCCCGCCGGTTCGTCGACGAATCCCTCCCGGTCGATGAAGCCTGCCGCACGTGCGAGTGGTATCCGATCTGCCGCGGCGGCTGCCGGCGCAACCGGGAACCGTTCACGGCGGGACAGCCGGGCCTGAACCGGTTCTGTGAGGCGTACCGCACGTTTTTCCCTTACGCCCTCCCGCGGATGCGGGAACTGGCGCGCCGGTTCGTCCGGGGATAGAGGGACGCGGACGGAACGAGACCGCCCGCCGGCGGTCACTCCTCCCGGATGAGCTCGCAGACCGGAAGCCGATACAGCCGGCGGATCGGGGCCATCTGGAACAGGTAGACCAGCCCGTACAGTACCGGGATCAGCACCAGCATCGGAACGGCGGGGTAGAACCGGAAGACGTCGAGGATCTGGTTCCACGTCGATACGGTGATCCGGTTGGGACTGATCAGGAACACGCCCGCGAATCCCAGCCCGATCAGGTGGGCGGCGAGGACCGCGACGAGCACCAGCCCCCCGCTTTCCAGCGCTTTCACCCGCCGCATCCGATCCAGCGAGAGCCCGCCGGCGCGCAGCGCCCCGATCAGCCGCCGGTTCCGCGCAGCGAGCATCTGGCTGAACGAGTAGACGATGAATAGTGCGAATCCGGCCAGCAGTACCAGAGTTCCATACGCGAGCGCCAAGGCCGTCCGGTTACCCGACTGCTCCCGCTGCTCCGCCTCCGAGCGGAGCTCGACCCTCATCGCGGGATACAAAGAACCCAGCCGGGCGATCTCGTCCCGGACTGCGGCATCGTCCCGGTAATCCTGCATCTGGATCATGACCGACGAAGCGGACCCGTCCAGACCGAAGAGCCGGAACGCCGGATCCCCCCACACCAGCACCGGCCAGCCCTGATGAGCCCGTACGGGGAAAGCGTCGTCCGACGCGTCCGGCCGGACGACCGCGCCGACCGTGACCTCGACGTCCCGGCGTTCCCAGCCGGACCAGTCTACGTCGGGAAAGACAGTGGAATACCTGCGCGTCGATCCGGTCGGGTTGACGATCTGCGTGAAAACGAGCCGATCCCCGACATGCCCGTTTCCACCGTCGTCCGCGACCACCAGCAGAACCTCCGAACCGGACATCAGGGCGTCGGCATGGATCTCCCCCTCCACCACATACGGTCGGAACCGATCCAATGTATCCATATCGATACCGGTTACGCTCCCGGTCAGGATCCGTTCCGAATCCGCATACCCGAACGATCGCATTTCCTCCCGATGGAGGGCGATGTCCGCATCGGACACCCGTTCCGGATCTGTGGGATCCTCAAACCGCAATTGCGCGGCGAGACCGTCCTCCGGCTCGTCCGGACCGGTCAATAGGTTCATGTAGTGCCGGGAAAGGGCAACCATCGAACGCACCTCGTGCAGCCCGTGGATCGCAGACAGATCCTCCCGGTCGATCCGGGCCTGCATCACAGGGATCCGCAGACTGCTCATGTAAGTGGTCGAACCGTGTGTCAACTGGACATCAAAGGGGGAAGCGTACCGGTTGGCGAGGTTGAGGATGCCGAGGACATAGGAAGCGATCATCAGGATGGCGAGACAAAGGCCCAAAGACACCATGACGCCAGACAGCGCGATCCGGTTCTCGCGGAAGGAGCGGCCCGCCCAGAGCGCAAGCGGGTGGCGGATATCGCTCGCCGCAGGGCGTACGGGCTGTGCGGCCGGGACCGAGGATCGGCTCGGCTTCCCCTTGGCGCTTCCAGATGGGTCCTGGACGGTGTCCAGCGGCCGCCGCCGCATGGCGCCCCGCTGTGCGATCGCGGTTCCGACGGCCAAGCCGACGGAGAAAGTCAGCCAGATCCACCACAGCGGATCCGCGTGGATCCCGGGGGAAAAGAAAGGGACGTGACGGGGAAGCACGGTCCATCCCAGAATCGCAGCCGCGAGGATCCCCGTCGCGGAACCGACGGGCAGGAGTACCGCGAGCGACAGGACATCCTGCAGGATCGCGGACAGCACGACCTGGCGGGACGAGGCGCCCGCCAGGCGGAGCCGTAAGGTCGCCGCGGCGTGGCTTTTCCGGCGCATGGACAGCGTGGTGGTGAACAAGAGCGCGGAGAGCGCGAGGAGCAGCACCACCAGGATGGTGATGAGAACGAAGGCGGAATTGGAGGTCTCGTCCGTCTCCTGCCCCGACGGATCGGGCGGAGTGTAGCCGGAATGGTTCGTCTGGAGTCCGCCGCCGACCCGATCAAGCGAGGCATCGGGTTTGTAGGCCATGGTGTTGAGATAGTAGCGGTCGAGCGGGAGCGCGTGGCGTGCGGCGATCTCGCGGAAGAACGGTACATAGGGGATCCCGGGTTTCAGACGGACCCAGGCGGTGCGGGAAAGCTCGTTCGGGGCGGGCGTACCCGGTCCGAAGTCATTCGCACCGGGCACTCCGGCCAGGATGACGCCGGGCAGTCCGTACGCGGAGGATTCCGACTCCGCGGGATGGTAATGCGCCGAGGAGTAGTCGGCCAGGATGCCGACCAACCGGAAAGTCAGAGTGCGGATCTCCGCTTCGCCGTCCTCCCGCCCGGAAGGGACGCTGACGGCCAGCTCGACCGGATCCCCCGCTTGGGCGCGCAGCCGCAGTACGTAGAGCGCGGACTGCTCCATGGCGATCTCGTTTCCGCGTTCCGGCCATCGTCCGGTCAGCAGCCCGACATCGGCAAGGCGGCGTGCGGTTTCATCCAGATCCCCGAGCGGAACCGGATCGGATGCGTCGGAGTCCGGATTGGCCGCAAATCCGTATATGGAAGAGAATCCGAGCTCCTTCACCCGTGCGTCGTCCGCGAGTTCCGCCGCCAGCTCCTGCGGACAGTCCGCGAACAATCCGTGCTGGTAGCCATACGTATGCAGCGTCCGGATCCGGTCCGCGTCCAGGACGCCGGCATGGACCTGGGTCACAAGGATCGCGACAGCGAGGCATACAGCCAGCGCCAGGTACGACGTCCGCTCGGACCCTGCCTGGCGGCGGAGGATGCGAAACCACAATCCGGTGCGGTTCATGCGGATTTCCCGGTTTTCAGCCGGATCCGTCCGACGGCCCGGATCAACAGAAATCCCACGCCGACGCCCAACGCCTGGAACAAGAGGAACATCGTGTCAAACGTCCCCCGGTTCAGTCCAATCAGGTAGTAATCCGCGATATACAGGACATCTATGACGGCTAGAAACAGGAGGATGGTCCGGAGGGTGCCCGATCGGGCTTTTCGGCCGGTGTCCAGCCATAACCTTGCGGTCGCCAGCAGCGCGGTCCCCAGGAATTGGACGCCCGCAAAACGGACCAGGAACATCACGAAAGAGTACGGCGTCGTCCACGTGCCCGGCGGATACTCCGGTCCGATCAGGTACCTGCCCTGCGAGGCGGTATCCCGGAGGGCCCCGATCAGACCGGCAAAGGGGATCGGAGATGCATACTGCGCAGCGGAGAGCCGTGCCCGGATATACGGGTATCCCTCGATCGTGAGCGGGAAGAACATCACATAGACCAGAAAGAGGCCGGACAGGTAGCTCAACAGGGAAACCGCATGCTGCCGAATGGTATAGGTTCGGCGGATGACCAGGGCAATCAGGATCGCGATATACAGGACAATGCCGGATTTGATGAAGAAGTCATACTCGAACATGATCATGCGGTTCCCTCCTTCTTTCCGCGCCGCTCGCCGGCGGTCACTCCTCCCGGATGAGCTCGCAGACCGGAAGCCGATACAGCCGGCGGATCGGGGCCATCTGGAACAGGTAGACCAGCCCGTACAGCAGCGGGATCAGCACCAGCATCGGGACGACGGGGTAGAACCGCAG
>JAGOFF010000219.1 GCA_017997315.1 Clostridia bacterium | reverse complement strand
GTCCCTCTCCGGATGGATACGGGAATTCGATCAGGAAATAGGCCTTGGGCTTCGACGGGTCCTCCGTCGCCCGGAACGCCCGGGTTTCCTCCCAGAAAGCCTGCCATCGTGCATCGACGCGTTTGTGGTCGTAACGTTCCGTCTCCATGACGGTCCCTCCCGTGATATGGAACCGCCCGGCCTACCTTGCGGTCTGCCGGGCGATACAAATGTGATTCCTTGCGGTTCTGCCCCCGGGCAGACTATTTGAAGGCCCCTTTGATCTTGCCCAACAAGCCGCCGGCTTCCTTGCCCGCGAGCTTCGCCTTGACACCGGCCACCACCTGCTGGACCATGCCGTCCGGTAGATCGACGCCCAGCAGCGCCTCAATGGTTCCGACCGGGTCGGACTTGAACTTTTCCCCGATCTGGGGATCTTTCTTGATCGATTTGATGACTTCGGCGACTTTGTCCTTGACGTCCATGCGGCAGATCCTCCTCCCTATCGGTTGACCTCATTATACGCCGCGACGTTCTGTGCCAAACGGAAATATTTCGTCCGCTTCTTTGTGCAGACTGCTTCGCAGTCCGGGAACGTCATCCCGAACCGGGAGGCAGCCCCGTGGATTCCCGATGAGGACCGGCATCAGGGGGCGTTCCGGTCCCCGGCGTCCTCCTGGAAGTCCCGATACAGCAGGCTGGGCTGGATTCCGGTGTTGTTCTGGTACTTCCCGCTGCGGTAGGGTTCATACTCGCCCTGAATCGTATGGTAATAGACCTGGCAGATCCCGACGCCGGCATAGATCCGGATCGGCTGGACGCACTGGATCTCGAGTGTCCAGTACCCCTCGAAACCGACGTCCCCGAACCCTGCGGTCACATGGACATAGAGTCCGAGCCGACCCACCGAGGAGCGCCCCTCAAGCATGGGGACGAAACCGTCGGTCCGGGTGCGTTCCACGGTCCGGCCGAGATACAGCCGGCCCGGGGTGAGCAGGAGTCCTTCGGGAGGGATGTCGACCGTCCGGGTGGGATTGGGGGTTTTCATGTCCAGCGTCTCGCAGGTGTACTCCAGCAGCTGGGAGTACAGGTGCAGGTTGTAGCTGTTGGGGTTCAGGCGGGCCGGATCGAACGGATCGATGGCGATGCGGCCGGCTTCGACCTGCCGCAGGATTTCCTTGCCGGAAAGGATCATGGGTCTTCCCTCCTGTCGGGATCGGGTATCCCCATCATACCGCAATCCCTTCCCTCCTCCGAGAGCACTCCGAACCAGGGTGCGAAGGCCGCAGGGACGGCGTACTCCCCGCGCAGTCCGTCCGGGGTGACCCACCGCCACCCCGCCGGAGGATCGAACGCGGGCGAGGTGAACCGATACCCGGTCAGGCGCCATTCGAGGTGTGTAAACACATGCGTGCGTTCCGGAAGCCGGACCGCGGTGCCGGGCCGGGCGCCCCAAGCGGCAGCGGCGGCACGTGCATCCGACTCGTCCAGCGTCCCCCCGACGTGCGGGAACTCCCACAGCCCCGCGAGCAGGCCGGTTGCCGGCCGCCGGCGAACCAGGATCCCCGCCGGGGAACAAAGGACGATCGCAGTGCGGGGCTCGATCCGCCGGGCCGGGAGCCGCACGCGCACCGGGTAGGCCTCGGGACGCCCCTCCCGGTACGCCCGGCAGTCCCGGGCCAACGGACATTCCGTGCATCGGGCCGCACGGCCGGGCAGGCAGACCAGCGCTCCGAGCTCCATCAGCGCCTGCGTGAAGTCCCCGGGGCGGTCCGCAGGGATCAGCGGGCGCAGCCGCACGGCGACCGACCGCCGGAACGCGGTCCCTCCGGCATCCGAGGTGTCCGCGGTCAGCCTGGCCGTGACCCGCAGCACGTTTCCGTCCACTGCCGGCACCGGGATCCCGAACGCGATCGACGCGACCGCGCCCGCGGTGTACTCCCCGATCCCCGGCAGCTTCGTGAGTTCACCGGGATCCGCGGGGAGCCGTCCGCCGTGGCGTTCCATGATCAGGCGCGCTGCATTCTGCAGGTTTCGGGCGCGGGAATAGTACCCGAGCCCCTCCCAGAGCTTGAGCAGCCGGTCCTCCGATACGACGGCGAGGGAAGCGACGTCCGGGAGGGCAGCGGTGAAGCGTTCGAAATACGGGATGACCGTCTCGACCCGCGTCTGCTGCAGCATGATCTCCGAAACCCAGACCCGGTACGGGTCCGGATCGCCGCGCCACGGCAGGGTCCGGCTGCGGCGGTCATACCAGTCCAGCAGCCGGTCCGTGATCGGCGGGAACGCCGGTGTCACTGTCTCAGTCATTAGGAAGGACATTTTTATACAGGAAGACGACGTGTCCGGCGGACGTATATCCTCCGCTCCGGTAAAATCCCATCGCCGGCATGTTCCGGTCGGTCAGCAGGGTCACGCCCGCGAGCCCGTTCTCCGCGCAGTGAGCCTCGGCGCTGCGGAGCAACGCGCGGCCGATCCCCTGTCCCTGGAAATCCCGATGGACGAACAGTTCGTCGACGAAGATCTCATCCCGGGTCCACCAGGTCCTCTCATGCGCGAACAGCGCGCCTGCGATCCCGCCGTCCCGCTCGTCGACCCAGCCGAGCGCGCGGGGAGCCGCGGCCAATTCGCCGAGATACCCGAGTGCGGTCGCTTCCGACCAGTGATTTTCCCACGGGGGTCCGTTGTATGCGGACATCAGCGCGGGGACACAGGCCGCCGTGTCCTCCGGGGTCCTCCGCCGGATCACCGTTTCATCCCCGCGACACGGCCGAACGCGTGCAGCAGCCGGACGCGCTCAAGCGCCATCACTCCCTGCCACCATCGGCGGCTTACCGCAAACGCCTCCGGGTATCCGTCCCAGGTCCAGGAGATGTCCCAGACACCCTCGTCGCTGCGGGTGTCCAACATCCCGTCCAGCGCGGCCGCTACGCATTCCCGTTCCATTGGGTACTGAGGATCGTCCGGAGAAGTGATCAGGTCGGTCGGGAGCGTCGCATAGGAGATGAACCATCGGCAGGGATCCCGGTCGATCGCAGCGGACACGTTCCGCAGGACAAGGTCCCGGAAACGGTCCCACCCCGGAAATTCCCGATCCCGCACGTCGGTGGGCAGGCTTTCGATGCCCCGCACCAGCGTCCGGTGGCAGACGGTCAGATGCCGGTTCGCGTCCACGCCCCGGGACAACGCGTCCGCAACCGCGCCCCGCGCGGCCTCCGCCGCCCGGACATACGCCGGGCCGCCCGCCCCGTCCCACAGCAGCGCGTAGCCCGCGAGCGCCGCAGACGGATTGTACCCCCACTCCGCACGCGTTGCGGCGTCACTCTTCCAGCCCCACCAAGGCGCGTGAGGGTGGTCGTTCGCGGTCGGAACCGCCGAGCGCCACATCCCATCCTTGTAATCGGAGGTTTCCGCGAGATAACGGAGCGTTTCCCGGACGGCCGGCTCGCCGCCTTCCGCCCCGATTTCGTCCAGGATCGTGCAGGCCGTCCAGGTCTGGAGCGGGGAAGTCGAGGGATCCCAGTTGTCGGCTTCGAGCGCGTGGCCGAAACCGCCGTCCGGATTCCGGTACGCTTCCAGGACCCGTAGCACCTCCGCCCGGTCCGCGCCTTCGAACGCGTGTCTCCACCGCGCCAGTTCCAGCGGTCGGGCATTGCGGGACATCCAGTCCCGGATCCTGTCCAAATCCTGTTTTTCCAACATCCGTTCCATCCTGCCGTCTCCCTCCCTGACGCCCGTCACGGCGTCGGATGACGCGGCCGGGCGGTTCTCTCCTCGATTGTGTGAGACCGTGCAGACAAAAGCAAGACCCCGACGGCCGCCGCTCGGGCGCCGTCGGGGCGGAATCCGCAAGGAGGACCGCGGGACGCCCGTCAACCGGGAAGATCCGTGCCCGCTTCCGTGTCCTCTCCATTCTTTATTTCATGGAACAGTTTCCATACCGCCCCGATCGGCTGCCCACACCCCGCACTCCCGATTTTTATGCACAGCTCCGCGTTGAGGCGGTCGGTTGCACGGAGGATGCCTTCCAAGGCGCGGACGGCGGATTCCTCGTTGTACTTGGAAAAGCAGGATCCAAGCAGGGACAGGACGTTTCCGTCC
>JAGOFF010000218.1 GCA_017997315.1 Clostridia bacterium | reverse complement strand
CGCTCGATGACCCACAGGTAGGTCAACAGCGCGACCGCGTCCGGGATCAGGATCGGCAATAGCCCGCGCTCGCGGGCCTCGACGCGGCTGTGGAGCAGCGGGAGGGCGAAGAACACCCAGACCGTCACGACCGCGCCGACCACATACAGGCTCCAGTCCAGCGGATTTCCGTAGATGAGGTCCACCGCGACGCACAGCAGTCCGGGAAGGGCGAGCGCGCAGCTGATCACGAACGCGATGGTGCGCCGGTCGAACCGGGTGCGGGGCATGGCGCTCCCGTCCGGAAGCGGGTGCGGATGGGGGGCGTCCGGATCGTACGGCCGGACCGGGTTGATCACCTGAACCCCGCACAGCGGGCATTTCCGTTCGGCGTCGCCAAGCCGTACGCCGCAATTCACGCAGTAGGACATGCGGTACCTCCTTATCTTGTCGCGTCCGGCCGGTACGCCGGACCCTGCCTGTCACTCTGTGAAAGGTATGCCATTGGTTTCGATCTCGACCGGGATGCCCCAGCCGACCAGCCTCCGGAAAAACTCCCGCTGCACGTCGGTTTCGCGGATCGTCCCCGTGAACGTGACCAGCAGCCGGTCGCCCCAGCTGGCCACCGCGCATACCACCGGATTGTCGTGCGAACCGCCCAACGCGAAGTCGATGTGGTCGATGTGGCGGGCCATGTCGTCCGGGAACCGGATCGTCCCGATGTTGGACAACACCGTCGTATAGCGTGCCTCGCCGGAGCGGTAGTAGGCGATGCGCATCGCCAGGGTCTTGAGCGGGAGCGGGGTCACCCGCAGCAGCGCGTTGTGCTCCGGCTTCACGTTGGCGCACATCTGCGCGTTCAGGTTCTTGGCCGTCATGTTGAGGCGCATGAAATGATGGACCTGCCCGACGATTTCCGTAAAGGTGTATTCCCCGAACGCGGGTTCGATCCCGGGATTGGCGAACAACGAAAAGTTGCGCACCGTGGCGGATGGATAGTGCCGGCGCATGTTGACCGGGATCGACACCCGGATCGGCCTCCGGTGATGACGCCAGTCCGCCTGCTGGATGGGCTGGATCACGTCGATCAGCAGTGCGGCCAGAAATTCGGTCAGCGTCGCGCCGTATTCCTTCGCCTTGGCGAGCATGCGGCCCAGCGGCATGGTTCCTGCGATGGTCGAAGCCTCGTCCTCGCCCAGCCGTGTCCCGTTGAGGTGGTACGCCAGCGTCTCGGACGGACGGCGGATGACGCGGAAATTGGCGCACCGCGCATACGCGTCCTCGAGCTCGCCTGGGGCAGGTTCGTCCTCCACGCGGAGCACCGTCTCGGAGTACCCCACCGTCTCGCCGCGCAGCCGCAGGTACTGCGCCACAAGCGTGCTCATGAAAGTGACGCCGCCGCTCCCGTCCGCCAGTGAGTGGAACATCTCGACCGCGATCCGGTGACGGTAGTAGAACACCCTCAGCCGGTACCGGTTGTTCCCGTGCCGCGTGAACCGCCGGCAATGCCAGGGCGGCTCGGGCTCGACCAGGAACGGGGCCGGATTCTCCTCGAGGTAGTACCAGAACAATCCCGCCCGCAGCCGGACCTTGAACGCGGGAAAGCGGGCGAGCGTCTGGTCGGCGGCACGCTGCAGCAGCACCGGATCGACCGGTTCGCGCAGCACCGCCCCGACACGGTACACCGTGGGATGACGGCTGTTCATGATGACCGGGTAGATCTTCGCCGCGTTGTCCAGCCGATACCAGCGGCGTCCGGTTTCCGATTTCATCACTGGCCTCCCGCGCCGTTCCGGCGGTTGTTTTTCCCATCCCATTATATCGGTTCCGTATGATAGAATGACGATGTAACGTGCTTATGACCAAGCTTTCCGCAGATTCGAGCTTCCAGAGGAGGAACACGCCATGATCTGCAAAAATTGTGGGACCGAAAACGAAGAGGGCAATGTTTTCTGCATCAACTGCGGCTCCCGCGTCGGTGAGACGCCCGAGTCGATCGAACCGCTCGAGCAGGTTATGAGCCAGGCGGACGCCTCGGCGGACAAGCCGGAGTCCGACGCGCCCGCGCCCGTGCCGTTCGTCTCCTCCGACGCCGTCTACCAGCAGCCGCAGGCGCAGTATACGCCGCCTCCCTCCCCGGCGCCGGCGACGCCCCCGGTACAGCCGGTCTACACACCGCCCCCGATGTACCAGCAGCCGGCGCCTCCGCCGCCTCCGCCCCTTCCGTTCACACCGGAAGCGCCCAAGGGACTGCCGGACACCTGCAAGATCCTGCGGATGCCGTCCGCTCCAGACATGCCCGGGCTGTCGTTCTTTGACGGAACCACCGGACAATACTTCCTCTACATGCTGCTATTCGGCTTTCTCAACTGCCTGGTCGTGGCCATGCCGGTCATCCTGCTTTTCGTGTTCGGCGGCGTCGCGGTCGAGAAGCTCGGATCCGGGTTCGATTACGAGATCACCCCGGATTTCAGCGGCATGGGCACCGGATATCTCATCCTGTTCATCGTCGTCGCGGTACTGGCACTGTTCGTGTCGCTGATCCTGATGTCCTGGATGTACACCGTATTGCTCCGCTGGATGAGCCACCACACGATCATCAACGACCACCGGCTGGTCTTTGTGGGCCGTCCCGCGGAACTGCTCAAGAAGATCGTCATCTACTGGCTGCTGACCATGATCACCGCAGGCATCTTCGGCATCTGGGTCCCGGTCAAGCTCCTCAAGTGGAAAGCCGCGAACACCCGGTTCGCGACCTGATCCTGCTTCGCTCCGCCTGAGCGGACACCAACCGTGAAAAAGGCTTCACCCGCCCGGGTGAAGCCTTTCCCATGCCCATTGCCCGAGCTCGTTGCCGTCCGGGCGAACCTTGATGTATACCGCGTTCGAACGCGGTCGGTCACTGACCGTTGTCAGCCTCCGGCGACCTCTCCGGTCCAGGACATGATCCCGCCGATGTTGGTCACGTCGGTATACCCATTGCGCGTCATCCAGCCAACGGCCTGCGCACTCCGGCTTCCGCTGAGGCAATAGACAAAAATCCGCTTCCCCTTGTCGGGCACCGTGATCGCCAGTTGCGCGGGGAGCCGCTCCAGCGGGATGTTGACGCTCCCGCGAATATGCCCGCCCCGGTACTCCTCGGGGGTCCGCACATCCAGCAGGAAAACCCCCGGATCCTTCTCCATTTCCGCACGCGCCTCGCGCATGGACATGGACTTCGTGCCGCCGCCAAACAAACCAAACATGCCGTATCCCTCCCGGTGATCCTGCCTGTGGGCAGGTCCTTTTCACGGGAGACTATACGGTATGGCCGGGGGGATGTCCGTGATTTGGTTACAGTACACGCGGGCGTCAGTCAATGGGGGGATCGGTGTACCGGAGCTCGGTGAGTCCGGGATGCAGCGGCAACAGGTCGCGCCGGAGATAGATCTCGTCCGTGTACGTGATCCGGACCCCTTTCCAAATGGTACTGCCGCGGAACAATCCGACCAGCGCATAATCGGAAATTCGGACGGTATCACCGTATAGTGCGGACAGATCCGGAGTGCCGATCAGGACATCCGGCACGATACCGGCGACGGCGGCGCGTACCGCGGAGCCGTCCGCATCGATACGATGTGTGAGGTACGCATGCCCGGTATCCGGGTTGAGATTGAGGAGGATATTCCGGTCGAAGTACGGGAGGAGGGTCACCGCGCGCACATAGTTGTAATCTGCAGGTGGTAGGCAGGTTTCCTCTTCATGATATGTTAACCATCTAGAAAGAATGTAACTATTGTCTAGCTTATTCTCCTCAAGAAACACTGCCATATCTCGACCGGTTCCATAATTCGTAAAAATATCGTACCAAACGGATGCGACGGTCCAATATACCGATGTTGATAAAAGAGCGATCAATATCATCGAACTCGCCTTTGAGAGCAGCCATCGATCTCGATCTGTACGAGCCAATTTCGTGACCTTAATCAAGATTGGCGACTTGTACGACGTCGGATCTTCACTACAACACCATAGAACGAACAAGCCAAGGATCGCAATCAAACCAACATGATGAGCGTAAAAATAGATCACTGCTCCAAATAAAGCGAATGCGGTATAGGGT
>JAGOFF010000217.1 GCA_017997315.1 Clostridia bacterium | reverse complement strand
CGATCGCAGGGGAGATGCGCAGGTTCCAGGTGATCAGGTACGTCCGGATGCCGAGCTTTTTCGCGTATCCGAAAATGAAGCGGTACACCGCGCTGAACCCTTCGATCTCCGCGTCGGTATACGGGGTGGCGCCGGGGAACCGCTCCAGCCGGAACATCCTCTCAAACGGGTTTTCCGACCACAGGCTGAGGCAGTTGTACCGGTTCGCGGCGAGATAATCGATGAACGTCTTCCAGAATCCGACATCCATGCAGACGGTCTCATTCTTCGTGAACGGATCCCCCTCCGCATAGGTCTGGTAGGGGAGGTTGAACTTGATCCCGCGCCACGCGAGGAAAGGCCGTTCGGTCTTGTCCGCCACCGCGTCCGGCCCGAACAGCCGGATCGTCTCGGCGACGTCCAGAAGTCCGTACATCGCGCCGGTCTCGTCGGATCCCTCGATGAAGACCGCCTGCCCGTTCCGGCGGAGGGTGAATCCCTCGGCGGGCGCGCTCCGGTCCGAGGAAAGCGAAACCGCGACGCAGGGGATGCCGGAATCCGGGCGGACCATCCGCTCCCTCTCTTCGACACAATGGATGCCCCGGATCCGGCAGGCCTCGCGCAGCGCGTCCACGCCGAAGCGGATGCGCGCGGACGCGGCATGGATGCCGGGGATGGTCATGGACCCGGGCGTGAGGATCAGCATGGGGGACTCCTTCCGTTTACGGACGCAGAATGACCTTCATGAGGCCCGGTTCGCCCGCCTTGAGCCGGCGGAACCAGTCCGCGCCTTCGGACAGCGGGGCGACCGCGCTGATGAACGAATCGACATCCGCCTTGCCGGACGCGATCAGCGAGAGGCACTCGGGGTATTCCCCGGCGGAGGAGCAGGAACCGTACAACGTGAGCTGGCGGGTGACGACCGCCTGGTATGCGAACTCCGCGGTCGGGCTCAGGTTCCCGACCAGCGTCAGGGAGCCGCCCTTGCGGAGCGAAGCGATCGCGGTCCGCAGCGTCGCCGCGATGCCGACCACCTCGAACGCGACGTCCGCGCCGCGGCCTTCCGTGAGGCGGGCGATCTCAGCGGGAACGTCGGTCTGGTCGGATCGGAGGCAGACGTCCGCACCCAGTTTTTTCGCCAGATCCAGTTTCTCCTGTACCAGGTCCACCGCGATGATCCGCCCGCAGCCCGCGGTATGGAGCAGCTGGATCACCAGCGATCCGATCATGCCTGCACCGACGACCACCGCGGTGTCCCCGAGGGACACAGGCGAACGCCGGAGCGCGTGGAACGCGATGGAGAGCGGCTCGACCATGGCGGCGCGCTCGAACGACACCGCGTCCGGCAACCGGTACAGCACCCGACGCGGCACCGCGATATACTCCGCGAATGCGCCCGGATAGTTGTACTCCCCGCACGAGACGCCCAGAACCCGGCGGTTGTCGCACAGGTTGATCTCGCCTCGACGGCAGAAATAGCAGTCGCCGCAGTACACCGTCGAGTCGAACGTCACCCGGTCCCCGGGCGCGAAATCCCGGACTCCCGTACCGACCGTCTCGATCGTCCCCGACGCCTCGTGCCCCATGATGACGGGCGGGATGCGCCGGCCGGTGCTGCCGTCCATGCCGTGGACGTCGCTCCCGCAGATGGAGCAGGCCCGGACCCGGACCAGCACCTCGTCGTCCCGGACGGACGGCATCGGGACGTCCTCATAGGAGAACACGTTGTACTCACGCAGAACCAACGCTTTCATGCGCATACCTCCCGGCGGTCTGGACCGCGCGTCCGGATCAGCCCTTGATGGAACCCACCATGATGCCGGTGACGAAGTACCGCTGCACGAACGGGTACAGGATCAGGACCGGCACGCTGGCGACGATGATCACCCCGTACTTGAGCAGTTCGGCCAGTTTCTGCTTTTCGACCAGCGAGGCGATGTCCTCCATCATGGTCGCATCGGGCTGCGCCGCGATGAGGATGTCGCGCAGCACGAGCTGGAGCGGGAACTTGGTCGAGGTTGTCAGGTAGATCAACGCGTTGAAGAACGCGTTCCAGTGCCCGATCGCATAGAACAGCACCATGACCGACACGATCGCCTTGGACAACGGGAGCACGATCTGGCGGAAGAACCGCAGGTTGCCGCACCCGTCGATGAACGCGGCGTCGAGCAGTTCGTCCGGGATGGTGGTTTCAAAATACGAGCGCGCGATCATCAGGTTCCACACCGACATCGCATTGGGAAGCACCATCGCCCAGATCTTGTCGATCAGATTGAGACCGTTGACGACCATGTAGGTCGGGATCATGCCGCCGGAGAAGAACATCGTGAACGAGAAGATCAGCAGGATCGGCCGCCGTCCCTTGAGGTCCTTGCGCGAGAGCGCGTACCCCGCCATGATGGTGATCGCGACGTTGATCGTTGTACCGATCACCGTGTAGACAATGGTGTTCCAATACCCGGTCCAGAGCTTCTGGTATCGGAATATGCGGGCGAAACCGTCCAGTGTAATCCCCCTGGGGATCAGGAGCACCCGCCCCGCGCTGACCTGCACCGGATCGCTGATCGAGGCGATCAGGATGAAGAACAGCGGGTACAGGCAGATGAGCAGGAACAGGATCATGACGGTCATGACGATGATATCGAACAGGAGATCCGATCCGGAGGTGCGGATATGCTTTTTTCTTGACGCGAGGGTCAATGCTGCCATGTTGCTCTCCTTTACCACAGGCTGGTTTCGCCGAGTTTCCGGGCGGTCATGTTGACCGCGACCACCAGGACGAAGTTGATCAGCGAGTTGAACAGCCCGATCGCGGTGGAAAAGCTGAACTGCGCGCCGAGGAGTCCGATCTTGTACACGTAGGTGGAGATGATTTCCGAGGCGGTGATGTTGAGCGAGTTCTGCATCAGGTACGCTTTTTCGAATCCAAGGGACATGATCTGGCCGAGGTTGAGGATCAGCATGATGACCGCGGTCGGGAGAATGCCCGGGATGTCGATGTGCAGCGTGCGCTGGAGCTTGTTCGCGCCGTCGACCATCGCGGCCTCGTGCAGGTCCATGCTGACCCCGGTCAGCGCCGCGATGTAGATGATGGCCGACCGGCCGGTGGTCTGCCAGACGTTGGTCCAGACGTAGATCGACCGGAACAGCTCGGGCTTGCCCATAAAGTAGACCGGGGTGCCGCCCAGCATCTTGATCACCACGTTCACGATGCCCGAAGAGGGCGACAGGAACACGTTGAGCATACCGACCATGACCACCGTCGAGATGAAGTACGGGGCGTACGATACGGTCTGGACCGTCTTTTTCAGGAAACGGAAGCGCATCTGATTAAGCAGAAGCGCGAAGAGGATGGGGATGGGGAAGGTGGCCAGCAAGTTGTAGAAACTCAGCGCGATGGTGTTGTAGAAGATGTCCCAGAAGTTGTAGGACTCGATGAACTTCTTGAAGTACTTGAGGCCTACCCACGGGCTTCCGAAGAATCCCTTGGTGGCCGAGTAATCCTCGAACGCGATCAGGACCCCGACCATCGGGAGATACAGGAACACCAATGCGTAGATGATCGCGGGCAGCAGCAGCAGGTACAGGCCCCAGTTGTGCCGAAACGACGACCGAAAGGCGCGGGACGGCTTTTTCATGGCGGCGGCTCCTCTCATGGTACAAGTGGGAACATACGGGATCCGGCGGTTGCGGGACGGTTCCGTTTGCTCCCGCTACCCCCGTCTCGCTCCATCATACCGTTTTTGAATCCGGATTGTCCACCAGCTAAAAAATGCGAAAAACGGCCAATTTGTTGCTAAATTGCAAAAATTTAGCAAAAGCAAAACCGGATGGTTTGTTCCGCCTGCACATATTGTGAAAAACGGAATTGTTCAGTATAGTGGTTAAACGAGATAGTTCACACGGGCCGGAACGAGCCGGCCGGGAACCGACACGTCGGAGGGAGCTGCGATGGCAACGACCAACATCGGGGAGTTCGGGAACGGCAAAACAGTGTTCCGCGTCACGCCGGAAAAATATGCGCAGACGCCGGTGAGTCCGATGCTGTGCAGCAACTTCATCGAGGTGGGCTTCGGATACCAGGTCGAGGGCATGTGGTCCGAGAT
>JAGOFF010000216.1 GCA_017997315.1 Clostridia bacterium | reverse complement strand
GGCTTCAGCAGCCCGAGCACCAGTTTCATGGTGGTCGTCTTGCCCGCTCCGTTCGGGCCGACAAAGCCGAACACCGAGTGCTCCGGAACCTGGAACGACAGACCGTCCAGGACCCGGCGCCGGCCGAACTCCATGGACAGGTTTTCCACACGAAGGATATCCATCACTCCTGCCCCCTCCCGAAGGCGAAGTAGACCACCGGCCCGATGATCTGCACCAGCAGCACGACGAGGATCCACACCACCCGCGTCCCGAACCGGTAGTTCGGGTGGCGGAGCAGATGGATCAGAGCGGCGGCGGCCAGCCCCCATTCCACGAGGATGACAGGAATCAGCAGCGGCAGGTATTCCAGGATCTTTTCCATATCAGTAACCTCCCAAACCGGATTTCAATGTATCCAGCAGCGACTTGAACCGCGGGTTCCCGGCGAGCCCGGCGAATCCCGGATTTGCTTCCACCGACTGCACCATGCCCGCCCGGACCAGTTTCTCGTCACGGACCGCGTCGGTGCCCAGGTCCATTTCCCCGAACAATCCGCCGAGGGAGTCAAAGAAACCGTCCCCGTGCAGTCCGAGCGGGTAGAAGTCCTCCAGACAGATCTTGACGTACCGCTGCAGCAGGTCGATCGCCCGCTCCTCTTGACCGAGCATGGCGTATCCGTTCGCGGCCGCGAAACAGGCCTGGACCGCAGTGTTGGGATGGAGCCGGTCCAGGTCGAACAGGTCGGCCAGCCCGAGCAGCCGTTTCACGGTCTCCTCGAACCGTTCCGGTTCGTCCGTGGTCTCGGCGAGCATCTGGGCGAGGCCGGACGCCAGGCCGAGGAGATGCTGGAAAGCGCCGGACTGCAGCGCCTCCCGCGCCTTGCACGCATCCCCCGCCATCCGCCATGCGCTGGCGAGCAAAATGCTGTCGTCGCTGAACGGGCGCATCGCGCCGTCCAGAAGATCCAGCGCGTCGACGGGCCGGGATTGCATCAGCCGGCACAACGCCTCCATCGAGGCGGACTGCCGGGAAAGCCAGACGTCGCCGCTGTCCGCCCGGATGCGTCCGCATAGCGAGGCGGCCTCCTCCAGGATTTCCGCCCGCCGCTCCGGGCTGTCCGCGAGCATGTGGTGGTTCACCAGAAGCACCGCCATCTGGAACAGCACCGGAAAGCAGGCCGCATACTTTTTCACGGTCTCCCGGCATTTCTCCAGGACTTCCTCGAAGGGACGGTCGCCGAACTCCGCGGCCAACCGGCGGTACAGCGCCCGGATGTCCTCCCGGGACAGCTGGGGCGCGTACCCGATCAGCTCGTCGACCGTGATGTTGAAGAACGCCGCCAGCTGCGGGAGGAACGTGATGTCCGGGTAGCTCTGCCCGGTCTCCCACTTGGAGACCGAAGCCTTGGATACCCCGATGTAGGCCGCGAGCGCGTCCTGCGTGATCCCCTTTTCCCTGCGTCGGGCGGCCAGTGTCCCGGCGATGTTGAGTTCTTTCACACCAAATCACCTCGCCGTCATTGTACGGCATCCCGCGGCGGCCGCAAGCGAAGCGTGGTTGATTTCGGTTGACACAATCACCTCGTGGTTGACACCAGGACTTCCGGCAAGCATGAAACGGGGTGTCCCGGGCGGTCGTTCATACCGCGGGACACCCCGTTGGAAACCAATGCCGAACGCGGCTGTCAGCCGATGTCGACCCGGCTCGCGAACACCTTGGCCGTGACTTCCCGCTTCTCTCCGGTCAGCCGGACGACGCCGCGCAGCCGGATGTCCGCGGAGGACGCCCCCACCATGACCTCGAGGTCGCCGGGTTCTACGACGAACCGCATCGCGCGGTCGAAGAACCCGAGCTGGTCCGCGGACACGGTGAAGGAAATGCGGCGGGTCTCGCCCGGGGCGAGCGCGACGCGCTTGAATCCGGTGAGTTCCTGTACCGGGCGGGTCACATCGGACAGCATGTCGTGCAGATACAGCTGCACGACCTCCTCCCCCGCAACCGCACCGGTGTTGGCGACCGTGAACGCGACCTCGAACGCCCCGTCGACCGGCGCTTCCGCCGGGAGGCACAGCGCGTCGTATTCGAACGACGTGTAGGACAGCCCGTGGCCGAACGGATAAAGCGGGCGGACGCTCTCGTCGACGTAGTCGATCTTCCAGTTGGACCGGCCGCCCGACGGGCGATGGCCGTAGTACACCGGGAGCTGGCCCGCGGAGCGCGGGAACGTGATCGGGAGCTTTCCGCCGGGATTCACGTCCCCGAACAGCACGCCGGCGACCGCCGCCGCGCCTTCTTCGCCCGGGAACCAGGCTTCGAGGATGGCGTCGACGTTCGCATCCTCCCAGACGAGGTTGTACGGCCGGCCGGTGACCAGCACCAGCACGACCGGTTTGCCGGTTGCGTGCACCGCCCGGAGCAATGCGCGCTGTTCGCCCGGGAGCTCAAGCGATGCGCAGTCGCGCGCCTCGCCCGAGGTGCAGTCGGTGATCAGTCCGGCCTTGTCGCCCAGCACCACCACCGCGACATCCGCGGACCGGACGGCTTCCACCGCCTCCGCAAAGCCCGCGCGGGCCTCCTCGGCGGACTGTCCGGGCGCGGGGATCACATCGCAGCCTTTGGCGTAGACCAGTTCGGCCCCCGCACCGGCGACCGCCCTGCGCAGCCCTTCGAGGATCGTGTCCATCGCGGGCATGGCCTCCTCGACGCTCACCCGGTCCTCGGGGACCGCGGTGCCCGCGAAGTTGTCGGTGATCTGGTCAAGCTGGGACTCGATGTGCGAGGGGTAGGTGTAGTCGCCCAGCATGTTGCGAACGCTGTCCGCGTTGGGTCCGATGACCGCGATCCGCCGGAGCTTCCGGGACAGCGGGAGGACGCCGTTGTTCTTGAGCAGGACCATCGACTTTTCCGCGACGCGCCGGGAGTAGGCGCGGTTGCCCGCGGTGTTGAACCGGGCCTCCGCGACGGTCTCGTCGACGTACGGGCTTTCGAACAGCCCCAGCCGGAACTTCATCTCGAGCACGCGGCGCACGGACGTATCGACCAGCGCGGGATCCGCCTGGCCTTGCCGGACCGCGTCGACCAGCGGGGCGGCGTAGCAGTCGGTGGACGGAAGCTCGACGTCGACGCCGGCCTCGAGCGCCATGCGTGCGGCGTCGTCCTTGTCCGCGGCGGCGCCGTGGTAGTCGTGGATCATGTTGATCGCGAAATAGTCGCTGACCACCAGCCCCTGGAATCCCCACTGCCCGCGGAGCACGTCCTGGAGAAGCCAGCGGTTGGTGTGGCAGGGGATCCCGTCGATCTCATGGTACCCGGGCATGATCGACCGGAGCCCGGCCTCCCGGACCGCGGCCTCGAACGGATACAGGTAGGTCTCGAGCAGCTCTCGCTGCGGGAGGTGCACCGGCGCCCAGTTCATGCCGCCCTCGGACGCCCCGTAGCCGACGAAATGCTTGCCGGTCGCCAGGATGCCGTCCTCCAGCCGGTCGTTCTGCAGTCCGCGGATGTACGCCATGCCCATCTGCGCGGTCAGGTAGCGGTCCTCGCCGTAGGTCTCCTCGGTGCGGCCCCAGCGCGGGTCGCGGGTGATGTCGAGCAGCGGAGCGAGCGCCTGGCGCGCCCCGAGCGCCATCATCTGGGACCGGATGACCGCACCCATCTCCTCCGCGAGTACCGGCTCGAACGAAGCCCCCACCCCGATCGCCTGCGGAAACACGTTCGCGGCGCGGGTGAGGTATCCGGAGCAAGCCTCCTCATGGATGATCGCGGGGATGCCCAGACGGGTCTTCTCGACAAGGAAACGCTGGATGTCGTTGGCGGTGCGTGCCGCGGCCGACGGAAGCAGGTTGCTGGCTCCGCCCAGACGGGTGATCTGGCCCATACCGATCTTCAGGAGCGGGGCGGCCTTGTCTTCGTTGAAGCGGAAATCGCGCAGGATCTCGTACACCCACACGCTGGTGAGCTGAGCGACCTTCTCCTCGAGCGTCATGCGGGACATCAGGTTGTCCACACGCTCGGCGACCGGTCTGGAAGCGTCTTTGTAAAGCATGTCGGTATCCTCCGGAACGATTGGACTCATGGTGTTTCGACGCAACGACATGATAACACAACCC
>JAGOFF010000215.1 GCA_017997315.1 Clostridia bacterium | reverse complement strand
ACCCTGGTCAGCGCCTGCATGACCGCTTTGCTGGTGACGGCCAACTCCCTAACCCAGGACCGGATCGAATCGCTGGCGTCGCAGGCGGACGATGCGTCCAAGAGGGCCATCCTGCCGGCCGCCTCCACATTTGTTGAACTTGCGCCCCCGGAAGGGCATAAAGATGTGCTTTCCGTATTCGAGGGGAAGGATGCGTCCGGCAAATCCGTCGGGATGATCCTTGTAACGCATTCCAGAGGATACGGAGGCCTCATCTCGGTCATGACCGGATTCGATCAGGACAGAAGCATCCTCGAAGTGCTGATCGTCAAGGACGACGAGACGCCGGGGCTGGGCAAGAAGGTCCGTGAGGACGCCTTCCTGTCCGCATATTCCGGTAAGGACGCCTCACTCGTCTTCACCGTGAAACCGGACGATCCGACGCGCGCGCACATCGACTCCGTCGCCGGTGCGACCATCTCGTCCCGCGGTGTGACGGACGCGGTCAACAAAGCCTGCAGCGCTTACCAGTCCTTGGTGGGAGGGAAAAACTGATGCCACCGAAAATCACGCCGCTCAAGCAACTCTCCAACGGAATCCTGCGCGAGAATCCGGTTTTCCGCCTTGTGCTGGGCACCTGTCCGGCACTGGCCGTCACGACGCAGGCGATGAACGGGCTCGGGATGGGCGCTGCGATCATCTTCGTCCTTGTCTGTTCCAATGTATTGATTTCGATGCTTCGGAACGTCATCCCCAACAAAGTCCGCATACCGGTGTTCATCACGATCATCGCGGCGTTCGTGGCGATCTGCCAGATGGTGATCCAGGCTTTCCTGCCCAGCCTGTATGACGCGCTCGGGATCTTCATCCCGCTGATCACGGTCAACTGCATCATCCTCGCCCGGGCGGAAGCGTTCGCCAGCAAAAACACCGTGTTTTCCTCCGCGATCGACGGACTCGGGATGGGGCTTGGCGCAACGTTTGCGCTCGTCCTGATGGGTTCCATCCGGGAAGTGCTCGGGAACGGCACATTGTTCGGCGCTTCGATTCCGGTGCTTCAGGCGGGGGGAACCATCCAGCCGATGCTTGTCTTCATCCTGCCGCCCGGCGGATTCTTCGTATACGGCATCCTGATCGCACTGACGATCAAACTCATCGCAAAAATGGACAAGGTTTCCGAGAGCAAGATCCGTGCGGAGATCGACATCGGCAACTGCGCGGCCTGTCCGGCAGCCGGAATCTGCGGGAAGCCTGGAGATCCGGATTGCCCGACGCGGGAGGACGCGGTGTCTGAGCCGAAACCTGCGGACCGCATCGAGGGGGCGCACTCATGAAAACCATGATGATCATCCTGTTCAGTGCGATCCTGGTCGACAATTTCGTATTGTCGAAGTTCCTGGGGATCTGCTCGTTTCTCGGACTCACCAACAACCGGAAAACCGCAATGGGCATGAGCCTGGCGGTCATTTTCACGCTCACGGCCGCCACCGCGTTCACCTGGCCGGTGTCCGAGTACATCCTGAAACCGAACAATCTCGGCTATCTGCAGACGTTGACGTTCATCCTGATCATCGCCGCGCTCGTGCAGTGCATCGAAGCCGTGATGAAAAAGGCGCTGCCGCCCCTGTACCGCGCTCTCGGCATCTACCTGCCCCTCATCACGACCAACTGCGCCGTGCTCGGGCTGGTGATCCTGAACATCGACAATGACTACAACTTCCTTCAGTCGATCGTCAACAGCCTCGGAGCCGGTTTGGGCTATACATTGGCCATGTTCATTTTCTCCGGGGTCCGAAGCAAAGTGGATCATGCCGACATACCGGAGTTCTTCAAAGGACTTCCGATCACATTGATATCCGCCGCACTGCTGTCCATTTCATTCTTCGGGTTCAAGGGCCTGATAGAAAAGTTGTTCGCGTGATGGGAGGTCCTGTTGTGGCTCTGTTTGCCGCCGCTGCCAGCGATATTGTCGTTCCTGTCCTCATTCTGACGGGAATCGGATTGTTTTTTGCCGCGATGATCATGATCGTCAGCCGTTTCTTTTCGGTCGAGGAGAACCAGAGGCAGACGGAAATCCGTGGATACCTCCCGGGCGCGAACTGCGGCGCATGCGGTTTCTCCGGATGCGACGGATACGCCGCCGCGCTCGCCGACGGCGACGACAATCCCTCGCGATGCACAGTGGGCGGAACCGCGTTGGGTACGGAACTGGCGGTCTTGCTCGGTCTGGCGCCCGTATCCGCGGAACCGGTGGTCGCCCATGTGATGTGCCAAGGCACGACCGCCCATACCAGCAAGCGTTACGAGTACAGCGGGACAATCAGCTGCAGCGCCGCGCACGGCCTCTTTTCCGGCCCGAACTCCTGCACGTACGGCTGCATCGGATTCGGGGACTGCGTGTACCATTGCCCGTACGGGGCGATCGACCTGATCGACGGGATCGCCGTCATCAACGAGAACAAGTGCAAGGCATGCGGGATGTGCGTACAGACCTGCCCGAAGAATCTGATTTACATCGTGCCGAAACGTCCGGGCGCAACCATGGTCTCCTGCCGCAACAAATGGCCCGGCGCACAGACGCGAAAGAACTGCACAACCGGCTGTATCGGATGCCGCAAGTGCTACAATTCGTGCGAGTTCGGAGCCATCACGATGGACGGTCCGCTCGCCGTCATCAACCAGGAACTGTGCACCCGGTGCGGCAAGTGCGAGGAAGCCTGTCCGACCCATGCGATCCGCTCGTACTTCCACACCAAGCCGGTCGGGTGACGCTTCCCAAGTACCCTGTGCGGCAGGGCGCTATCGCCGGCCGACGGCAAACCAGGCCGAAAACCTTGCAAACAATCGGATCCTATGGTATATTTCCATTTGCGCGTTTGACCGGTCCAGCCGGGATCCATGCCGCGCAGGACGGATCCGGCCCGGATCGGAGACAAGATATCCACCCCCGCCCGACAGAGGCGGCAGGGTAGTACACGGGAGGAAAACACCGATGTCCAAGTGCGAAATATGCCAGAAAGACATGTTCTTCGGCCGTAAAATCAGCATCACCCGTTCACAGGTGTCGCGCAGGGCGCTGATCCAGCAGAAGCCGAACGTTCGCAACGTCAAGGTGGTTGTCGACGGCACCCCCAAGACCATGCATGTCTGCACCCGGTGCCTCCGCTCCGGATCGGTCAAGAGAGCCTGATCGGTTCCTTTTCACCTACACCCGGAATACCACGAGACAAAGGCCCGGCCTGCCGGGTCTTTTTCCATTTCAGGAACCGGACCGGATGATGCGCCGGACCGTCATCACGCTGTCCGCCAGATAATCGTTGTCCAGCAGGCTCATGATCCGGATATCGGACCGGCCGGTGCGGAAAGTCAGTACCTGCGCGTAGTCGACATAGATTCCGAGCCTGCCCGGCACGGCAGGATCTTCCGCGGAGGAGAAAAAGACCAGGTCTCCCTGCAGGAGATCGTCATACACCGGATCCCCGTTCTCATCCCGACGCAGCTCAATCGCCTCCCCGGCTTCCATCTGAGCGGATAAGGTACGGGGCAGTGAAACTCCGTTCACCGCGGCGGCGATCCGTGCGATCCCTTCGGGACAGGCGCCGTCCCTTGACACTCCGTTTAGGATGTACGGTACGTTCAGAAACGCGAGCGCCGAGTTCGCAAAATATCTGCCGCTGTCGGACATGGGCACTCCGGTTCCGTCAATGGGGAGTTCCATGACCCCGTTCGACCCGATCCAGCCGGTGCCTCCCGTCGGAAGGGTCACACGGTACACCCCGTCTCCGGCATAATCCGTGAACAGCAGGGTACCCATCATGACCTCGGCCAGCAGCGTTCCGCTGCTGGCGTGAGACAGGATGCGCTTGGTCAGGTCGGTGACCATCAGGCAGGCGATATGGCCGGCGCTCTCGACGGAGGAACGGCCGGACACCAGATCCTGCAGCCGCATGTATCCCTCGGTGCCGTCACTCAGCCGGACATGCGCGAATCCGTAAGCGGCCGGCTTGCCGGTCATCTGCACCGGCTCGTTGTACAGCGCCTGCGTGGCGCGCCCTGCCAGGAGATCGTCCGCGTCAAACACGTTGGCGACCGGAATCCCCACAACCCGTGTATCGTCTCCGTAC
>JAGOFF010000014.1 GCA_017997315.1 Clostridia bacterium | reverse complement strand
ACGGTCCTGCGGCGGATCGATTTCGACCTGGAGGCCGGGAGCGCCCGCCCGACCGCCGCTCCCGGAGCAAAAAAGAAGCCGGACCGGGAATCCCCGGCCCGACACGGAAAACAGAACAGGAAAGGCCGGCGCTGAACGCCCGGCCCGGTCAGACCAGAAAACGCGCGAGATCGGCCTGGAGATCGGCGCAATGGTCGCTTTGGACCTCGACGTCCAGCGGCTTGGTCAGGTCCAGGCTGAAGATGCCCATGATCGACTTGGCGTCGACGACATACCGACCGGAGGACAGATCGATTTCATACGTGTAGTTGTTGACGATCCGGACGAACTCCTTGACGTCGTTGATCGTCCGGAGGATGAGTCGCAGTCTGGTCATCGGACACCTCACGGTACGGAGTAGGGAGCAGGAAACGCCATTATTATATACCTGCCGGCCGGCCAAAACAGCAGACCGCCCGGATGTCCGCCGCCGGATGCGTACTGCGGGACGCGGGATGGGGAACGGGAACGGCAGGGAGAAAGAGGATACGGACGGATGACCGACATGCCCGGACGCCACACCATCGCTTTCCATTCGCTCGGATGCAAGGTCAACCGCTACGAGACCGATGCCGTCGCCATGCGCTTCCGGGAAGCGGGCTTCGAGGAAGGCCCGTGCGACGGTCCGGCCGACGTGTATCTGGTCAACACCTGCACCGTCACCGGTGAAGCGGACCGGAAGACCCGGCAGGTTCTCCGACGGGCGCGGGCCGCCAACCCGGGTGCGGTCGTCGCCGCGATGGGCTGTCACGTGGCGGCTGTCGGAAGGGAAGGGCTGGCGGATGTCGTGGTCGGCTGCAGCGACCGCGTCCGTATCGTCGAGAGGGTCGTCGAGGCGCTTTCCGGCAGAAGGCCGGGTGAATCCGTGCCTCCTGATCCCGGCGACACTCCGGAATCGTTTGAGGAAACCGGCCCGGTGACCCTGCAGTCCGAGACACGCGCCTATATCAAAATACAGGACGGCTGCGACGACTTCTGCGCGTATTGCGCGATCCCGTACGCCCGCGGACGGTCGCGGAGCCGCGATGCCGGACGGGTGATCGAGGAGGCCCGCGCGCTGGCGGAGGCAGGTTTCGCGGAGGTCGTCCTGACCGGGATCCATATCGGAGCCTATGGCGCGGACCGCGGGGAGGACGCCGCCGCGCTGGCCCGTCTGGCCCGCGCGATCGGGGACATTCCGGGGATCGGCCGCATCCGGCTCGGTTCACTCGAGCCGCAATCGCTGACGCCCGGTTTCATCCGGGAACTTCGGGAGGTGCGCGGCCTGTGCCCGCATTTCCACTTGTCGCTTCAAAGCGGCAGCGGCGGCGTCCTCAAGCGGATGGGCCGCCGATATGGTCCGGAAGATTTCGAAGACATGGTCCGGTCCATCCGCACCGTGTTTCCAGGCGCCGGCATCACGACGGATGTGATGGCGGGATTTCCGGGCGAGACGGAAGAGGAGCATGCGGAAAGCGTATCGTTCTGCAGGCGGATCGGATTCTCCCGCATGCATGTGTTCCGGTTTTCACGCCGCCCGGGAACCCGTGCCGCGGAGATGGACGCGCAGGTCCCCGCCGGTGTCGCCGCCCGCCGTGCCGCGGAACTCGCACGGCTCGCGGAGAGTCTGCTGGATGATTTCGCGCGCGGCCTGGACCGCGCGGTACGGGAGGTCCTGGTCGAGGGGGTGGACGACAGCGGAGCGGGATCGGGCTACACGCCGGAGTACGCCGCGGTCGAACTGACCGGACTGTCCCGCGGCGACACCGGACGCATCCTGCCGGTCTTGCTGGACTACGCGGGCGCGGGGCGGCTGCGCGGCCGGCCCGCCAACTGATCCGTCCCTTTGCCGCAACGCTTCGGTTCATGTTAAGATGTTTTCATATCCAGCACTTCCGGAAGGAGGCCCGACCATGATTCCAGAGAGGTTCCAGCGGTCCGCATATCCCGGTGACGCCGGAGGCGCGCCGCGCGTCGGCCACGAGACGACCCGGTTCGAGATGCCCAAGGACAACAGCGAGTCCGTCAAGGGCATCATGACGGAAGTGCTCCGCGCGCTCAAGGAGAAAGGCTACAATCCGGTCAATCAGCTGGTCGGGTACTTTCTGTCCGGCGATCCCACGTACATCACCAACCACCTCGGCGCCCGCGGCGTCATCCGGCGCATGGAACGCGACGAGCTGCTCGAGGTCATCATCCAGGAATATATCCGGTCCCTCTGATGGAACGACGGCATCTGGGAAGAAGCGGGATCGAGGTATCCCGCCTGTGTTACGGCACATTGTCCTTCTGCAGGGCCCAGGCGGATCTCTCCCCGGAACAGGGGGGGGATCTGCTTTTGTATGCGATGTCCCGCGGAGTGACGTTTTTCGACACGGCGGAAATCTACGATACCTATCCGCATATCCGGCACGCCCTCCGGCATGCCCCGACGCCTCCGGTCGTCTCGACCAAGACGTACGCATACGACCGGGCGGGCGCGGCCGCATCGGTCGAAAAGGCCCGACGGGAGATGGACCTCGATGTGATCGACATCTTTCTCCTGCACGAGCAGGAAACCGCCCTGACGCTCGCCGGCCACCGGCAGGCGTTCGAGTATCTGCTGGAATGCAGGGAGAAGGGGATCATCCGGGCGGTGGGCGTGTCGACGCACGCGGTCCAGCCGGTCCGCGCCCTGACGGCGGCGGTTGGCGGCCGCGCGGGGGGCGACTGGGAGGATATCGATCCGGGGCCGTACCGGCATGCGGACATCCTGCATCCGCTGCTCAACGTCGCGGGCGTCGGGATCCTCGACGGGACCGCGCGTGCCATGCGCGACGCGGCGGACGAGGCGCACCGGGCGGGGATCGGGATCTACGGCATGAAGATGCTTGGGGGAGGCACCCTGCTTCCCCGGTTCGACGAAGCCGCGGAGTACGCGTTGGGGTTGGATTGTGCGGACGCGTATGCGGTCGGGATGCAGACGATGGACGAGATCGACATGAACGTCGCGTTGTTTGAAGGCCGGGCGGTCCCGGAGGGCCTCCTGGCGCGGACCCGGGCACGGCGGCGGCGCCTGCTGGTCGAGGACTGGTGCATCGGATGCGGGGCGTGCGCCGAGCGCTGCGCGGAGGGGGCGATGCGGATCGTGGACGGCCGCGCCGTGGTGTCGCCCGATCGGTGCATCCTGTGCGGATACTGCGCCGGCGCATGCCGGGATTTTGCGATCAAGGTGGTGTGACCGGGATGAGGATCATGGGGATCGACTACGGGGACCGCCGGATCGGCATCGCCCTGAGCGATGAGACGGGGACTCTCGCCACCGGGCTCGAGACGGTCCGCTGGAACGGCCGGGACATGGACTGGGCGATCGACCGGATCTGCGCGCTGGCCGGAGAACGCGGCGTGCGGGAGATCGTCGTCGGCATGCCGCGGAGAACCGACGGCCGTGCCGGGGAATCCCAGATCAAGGCGGAGGCGTTCGCGGACATCATCGGGACCCGCACGGGCCTGCCGGTGATCCTGCGCGACGAGCGGTACACGACGGTGATCGCTTCCCGGATGATGCGGGAGGCGGGCAGAAGCCAGAAGTCCCGGAACGGGATCATCGACCAGATCGCCGCGACGGTCATCCTGCAGGAAGTGCTGGATGAGCGCAGACGGAAGCGTGACGGATGACACAGCAATGATGTGATATAATATTGCGAAGTCTTGAAGGCAACACTCTTTTACAGAAGAAACGAGGAACCCGCTATGGAAGAGAAAAAACCCCAGACGACCGGCACGGAAGATACCGGCTGCTGCTGCGGACACGAACACAACGATGCCGCCGGATGCGCTTGCGGCCACGACCACGAGACGGACGAGAGCGCGCTGGTGACCATGGTGGACGAGGAAACCGGCGAGGAATACACGTTCGAGATGGTGGACAGCATCGAGCTGGACGGCGAGACGTACTGCCTGCTCGCGACCGTCGAAGACGAGCCGGAAGCGGTCTTTGTCAAAGTCGTCACGATGGAGGACGGTTCTGAAGGGCTCATGAGCCTGGATGAAGAGGAGTTCGACCGGGTCTCGGCCGCCTACGACAGCATGCTGGACGAGGAAGAGGACGAGGACGACGAGGACGAAGACGAGGACGAGGACGCGGACGACGAGGACACCGCGAAACCGTAACGGTTCAACGGATGAAAAAGAAAACCGTCCGGAATTCCGACACGGCCCGGCAGCAGCCGGTCAGCATGCCTTCCGAGGAAGACATGCTTGCTGTGCTTGTCGATGTCTACAACCGCCAGGAATACTACATGTCGTTTATCGACTCGTTCTATACGATGGGTCGCGAGTATACGGTCATGTACAAGTACGAACCGGACGACGGCTCCCATCCCGAGCCGGAGATTGTCATACTGCGAAACGAACCCGGAATCGGGGAGCGCGTGTTCAAGTCCATCAAGGACAAGCGCGAGCTCCAGAACGCATTCGATGTGTTTTTTCAGCGGTTCCGGGAACACGGAGGGTTGTGATCATTACCGCATGCTAGAGGAAGCATTCCATGCCCTGTCCATCGAAGACAAGAAAATGTATGACACGTACCATGCGCTGTCCGGGAGCCCGCTCTCGGACATGTGCTTTAACAGCCGCATTGCGTGGGATCCGGGATTCGGTTACCGGATCGGCCGGGTCCGCGACACGCTTTGCATGGTCAGCGACGGCGGCGTGTTCACATCGCCCCACCTCGCCGTGCCGCTCGGCAGATATGACGCGGACGGCCTCGCCGCCATTCTTGGGGATCTCCGGCCGGATTTCGAATCCCGCGGCTGGGAGATGAGGATCCTGTATGTCGACGAAGGCAGACTGCCGCTGTTTCAGGCGCTGGAAACCCGCGGATACCATGTCGAGACGTGCTGCGACCGGGATTTCAGCGATTACCTGTACGACGGGACATCGATGCGGACGTTGAGCGGGAAGGCGCTGCACGCCAAGCGGAACCATATGAACCGCTTCCTGCGCGACTATCCGGACTACACATACGCGGCGGTCACCGCGGAGGACGGCCCGGAATGCCTCTCGAACGTCCGGATGTGGTGCGAAGAGAAGGGGACCGATCCCCTGGACCTGACCGCAAGCGACTATGTGCCGATCCAGCGCATCTTTGAGCATTTCGACCGGTTGGATGTCCATGGCGGGGTGATCCGCGTGGGGGGGCGCGTCCGCGCCTTCGCGCTCGGCAGCCGCCTGGAGGACGGCACCGCCGTCATCCATTTCGAAAAGGCCGACGCCGCTTTCAACGGCCTGTATGTGGCCATCAACAACGCCGTGCTGTGCGGGGAGTTTCCGGACGCCCCCCGGGTCAACCGGGAAGAGGACATGGGGATCGAAGGGCTGAGGAAAGCGAAGCAGTCCTATATGCCGGTCGCGATGGCGGACAAGCACATGATCATCGTCCGTCCTGCCGGATGAACCCCGTGGCGCGCCCTTCGCCTTTCGCGGGACCGCCGGCCGGTCCGTATGCCGGCCTCCGGCCTCCCGGCCGCGCGCGCCGCATCCTTGCGGCATTGGGCATATCCGTTCTTTTCATCCTGGCCTACTACATGGCGCAGCTGTTCGCCCAGCTGCTGTATGCCGTCATCCTGGGGGTGGCGGCCGTACTGCGTTCGGTGACGGACGGGATTCCGGCCGGGAATTTCCGGATCGACATCTGGGCGATCCTGGAACAGGTCGAGGCGCAGTACACCGTGGTCGCGGCGATCTACGCCGCGATCCTGGCCGTCTCCTACGGCGTGTTCATCCGCTCGCGCGGCAGACTGCTGCCCGGCTATGTGCGGATGGACCGCCCGCGCCGCTCCCATTGGCCGGCGGCCGCCGCGGCCGCCTTCGGCATGCTGGGCACGGCCAACCTCCTGTACGAAGGGTTCGCGTGGCTTGCCGGCCGGAGCGGAACCGTCGGGGAGATGCTGTCGGACTATGAAGAGCTTGTCGACGACGCGTTCACTACGGACGCGGGTGTCGGCTGGCTGATTCTGGGTATCTGCATCCTGGTGCCGATCGCGGAGGAACTCCTTTTCCGGGGCATCGTCCAGGGTGAGCTGTCCGCCGTGATGTCGCCCTGGGCGGCCGTTCTGACCCAGGCGGCGCTGTTTTCGGCATTCCACATGCAGCCGGTCCAGTCCGTGTACGTCTTTCTGCCGGGACTGGTCATGGGACTTGCCTATATGGCGTCCGGCTCGATCCTGGTGCCGATCCTGATGCACATGGTGTTCAACTTTTTCGGCAGCGGTGCCCTGTACCAGCTGACCGGCGGCAGCGACGCGGTCGACGCCGCGCTGTACGCATCCCAATACGGATTCATCCTGGTCGGCGCGCTGTGCCTGGCCTGGATGTTCCGCACCCGCGCAAAACCGCCCCTGACCGACGGCGACGGAGGCGCCGGACAGGACGGAATCGAAGACACGGAGGAACCCGCATGATCCGGATCGAAAAAGGGACGGCTTTCCCGTCCGGCTACGAACCCCGAATGGATGTCCACGAGACGCAGATCGCCATCAAGATGGTCAAGGACCATCTGGAGGCGGAACTCGCGGACACCCTCAACCTCACCCGTGTCTCCGCCCCGTTGTTCGTCCGGCCCGAGAGCGGTCTCAACGACGACCTGAACGGGATCGAGCGCCCTGTGTCGTTCGACATGGGAGAGGTTCCGGGGCACGTCCAGATCGTCCAGTCGCTCGCCAAATGGAAACGCATGGCTCTCCACGAGTACGACTTCCAGCCGGGCGAGGGCCTCTATACCGACATGAACGCGATCCGCCGCGACGAGCAGCCGGACAACCTGCACTCGATCTATGTCGACCAGTGGGACTGGGAGCTGATCATCCACAAAAGCCAGCGCAGCCTCCGTTTCCTGAAATCGGTCGTCAACGAGATCTATGCCTGTCTCCGGAGAGTCGAGAACCGGCTCCTGCGCACGTATCCCTACCTCGACCGCAAACTGCCGGACACCATCCACTTCGTAACCGCGCAGGAACTCGAGAACCGGTATCCGTCACTGACGCCCAAAGAGCGTGAGGATGCGGTCTGTCGCGAAAAGAAAGCGGTTTTCCTCATCGGGATCGGCGGCCCCCTGGCAAGCGGATCCCCTCATGACGGGCGCGCACCGGATTATGACGACTGGACGCTCAACGGCGACATCCTGTTCTGGTATCCTGTACTCGAGCGTGCGTTCGAGGTTTCGTCGATGGGGATCCGCGTCGATGCCGCCGCCATGGCTTCACAGCTCGAATGTTCCGGCAAGCAGGAACGCGCGTCGCTCGACTTCCACAGAAAGGTGCTCGACGGGATCCTGCCCTATACGATCGGCGGGGGGATCGGCCAGTCGCGCATCTGCATGTTCTATCTGGACAAGGCGCATATCGGCGAAGTACAGGCGTCGGTCTGGCCGCCGGAGATGATCGAGGCCTGCCGGGAGCGGGGAATCCATCTCTTGTAACGCTTCCGGCTCCGGTCGACAGGAGGGTGCGGCATGTTCCGCCGATGGGAGAAAGGACGCCTGCGCAAGCGTACGGTCATCGTTACGGCGGCGACGCTTGCGGTGGTTGCGGCGACGTCGGGCGGCATCCTGTGGATGTCCGCGCGGGCGCTGTATGCCCAGACCCCGTTTTTCCGCATCACCGACAGCGCGGCGTCCAGTGGCGTCGTCATCGGCGCGGGGCTGAACCTCGGGGACATTCCCTCGAGCAACCTGGTTTCCGATTCCTCGTTCGAACCTCTGGTGTTCCACCAGCAGCTGACCGCACTGTCCGGCGACGGGCAGAACCTGGTCGTCTCCTCCGAGGAGGCGCAGTCCGACATCTACGGGGAAGGGTTTTTCAACGGTGCATCCATCCGCGTCATGTCACCGGCCGACCAGAACCTCGTTCTCCGGAAAAGCGCCTCCGTCGCATCGTACGCGGTAAACCGCATCGGCGGCTTCCAGGAAGTCCGCCTCCCGGCGGATCTGCCGGACGGACTCGTGTTTTCCGCCTTTACACAGCAGAACGACACGATCGTGGCGGCCGGGCAGCGCGGCACGATCCTGGTCGGGCTGGACACCCGCTCGCCGGTTTCGGTCAAGACCGGTACCGACGGGGACCTGACGGGGATCTGTGCCGGCCCGGACAGCAGCCTGCTGGTCTGCAGCCGGGAGGGTGCGGTCCTTCATTCGACGGATGCGGTCGCATGGACGCCGTGGTCGGTGCCGTCCGGCACGTCGCTGCATGCCGTGGCGGCGTCCGATGACGGCTATGTCGCCGTCGGATCCGGCGGCACGGTGCTCGCGGGCTCCCGCGGCGCGCTTACCCGGGTGGGAGTGCCGACCGGCGCGGACTTGAAGGATGTCGTCTGGGGAGACGGGAGCTTTCTTGCGTGCGGAGACCGTGACACGCTTCTGCTGTCGGCCAACGGGCTGGTCTGGACCCCCCTGTCGACCGGATCCGGCACCGACTGGACATGCATGGACTACCGGGACGGGTACTTTGTGGCCGCGGGTACGGACGGGCAGGTCTGCCTGGTCGACGGAGACCGCGACCTGTCGCGCTCGGTGATTCCCGGCGCGTCCGATCTCGCCGACATCATCTTCCTTTCCCGAAGGCAGATCATCGCACTGGATTCTCAGGGGCGCTTCTTTGTTTCCGACGACGGCGGAAAACGTTGGACGGCGACCGAACTCGAACCCGGACTGCGGTCCAACCACATCGCCGCGACGGCGCAGGACCGGATCGTCAGCGCGTCGGACGACGGGGCGGTGGGCACGACACGGCTGGTCAACATCATCACGCTGGACACTCCGCTGGTCGAGGGGACATTCCAGGCCGGCGATCTGGTGTTTCTCGAGTATGCCGCACAGCGGTTGCCCGACTCCTGGCTCCCGGACGGAGAGAGAGGGATCCGGGAATCCTGGAACCTGTCCCGGACGGACGCCGGCGAACGGCGCGACGGGGATGCCGCGCCCGGCGGAGGCACCGGGTGCATGGGGCTGACCGTCACGGCGGATGCGCTCCGGGACGGGGAAGCCGCATTCATGTCCCAGGTTCTTGTCGGCGAGGGGGAGAACACCCGGTTTACGCGGGGACACCTGTACAGCGTCGAGTTCTGGGCGCGGCAGGAAGGACTGGAAAGCCGCGAAGTCAAAGTGTGGCTGACCGGCCGGTTTGAAACGGTCGGCAAAGTCGTGGAGAATGTGGGCGGCACCTGGAAAAAGTACAACTGGACCTTCCTGCTGCCGGATGCGGCGGCGAATGCGCAGCCGGGTGAGATCCGGCTCCATATCGGGATCGAAGACGCCGGCAGCGTCTGGATCGACTCGGTCTGGATGGGATCGACGGAAAGCCTGCCCGGCCAGCCCGACGAGGCGTTCTCCGACGCCATTCTCGGGGTCGCGCCGGCGGTGCTCCGGTTCCCGTTTCTGGGGATCGGTTCGACCGAGGCCCGGTCGGGCGCATGGGCATTCTCTCCGGGCAACGAGTCCGCAACCATCGTGGACGGCGTCCGGACCGACCACGCCTGCGGCTCGCTGGAAACCGCGCTGCGGCTCGCGGACGACGCCGGAGCGATCCCGTGGCTCACCATCGGAGCCTTTGCGTCCGACGACGAGATCCGGAATCTGGTCGAGTACCTGGCCGGACCGATGACCGATCCGTACGGAAAACTGCGGATGGACAACGGGACCAGCCATCCGTGGACGGACGCGTTCGGACGGATCTGTCTGGAGATCCGGGATGACGACGGCATCATGGACAGCGACTCGCGCAGGGCTTCCTATGTGAATCACGTCATCGACCTCGTCCGGCAATCACCCTACTACCCGGCCATCCGGAACCGGATCACGTTTGTGGACGGGATGACGTACGAGGCGTCTTTGATGCTTTCGACCGCGGACTACCATGCTTCGCCGCTGGATGTGCCGGTCGGCCCGGCCGGCCAGGTGTATTACGTGCGGTCGGCGTACCGGACTTTCTTCGATGCTTCCCCGCGGATCATGAACCGGCCTTCAGACGCCAACTATGAACTGGTGGTCTCCATCCGGTTCGGACTGGAGGAAGGATCCGATCCCACTTTGTCGACTTACCTCGAGGCCGCGGCGTTCGGTGCGCGGGAAGGGTACGGCATCCTGCTGTTCTCCGCGGATCCGTCGGTGCCCGGGGAGGTGGAGGACGCCGCCCGCCGGCTGGCTGCGGAGTATCTGGCCGGCACCCCGCTGACGGTGGAGACGCTGGACAGCGTACCGTCCAACATGACCGCGTATGCGTTCCGCAGCGATGATTCGATCCGGATCCTCCTGATCAACCATTCCGGACAGACATATTCTTTCCCGCTCGACTCCCTGTTTCCCTTGGAGGGCGCGCACGTGCTGCTCCATGACGACCACGGCCGGATCGTGTCCGACGAGAAACTCCGACGGTCTTCGACCCCCGTCGACGTCCTGCCGGGCGGTGTAACGGTGCTGGTCGTACCGGACGGGAGCGCGTCGGAATGATGGAGGCTGACGATATGAATCCAGCCAGGGAACCCTCGCCGGAGCCGCGATCCGCTGAGACAACCAGGATCCGGCTGCCGTACGGAACCGGCGACCGCGTGCTCCATCTGCCTTCCGACAGGCTGGCGGCCATCCTCCGCCCGATGGGATCCGATGCCGGGGACGGGAGCGAAGGGAACGGGACGGACCGGGTCCTGGCCGCGCTGGCCGCACCGGTCGGCACCCCGACGCTGCGTTCGCTGGCGGCAGGGAAGTCCCGGATCGTCCTCCTGACATCGGACCACACCCGGCCGATGCCCAGCCGCGTGACGCTCCCGTTGCTGCTGAACGAAATCCGCGCGGGCGCCCCCGACGCCGACGTCACGGTACTGGTGGCGACCGGCGCGCATCGATCGCCGTCACGGGAGGAACTGGAGGAGCGGTTCGGCGGGCTTCTCGCCGGTCGGGCGCATCTGGCGGTGCATGACTGCATGGACGCTTCCGGGCTCGCGGACGCGGGTATTCTGCCTTCGGGCGGCCCGCTGCGGCTCAACCGGACCGCGCTGGAGGCGGACCTCCTGATTGCGGAGGGTTTCATAGAGCCGCATTTTTTCGCCGGCTTCTCCGGCGGCCGCAAAAGCGTGCTGCCCGGGATCGCGGCGTATGAGACCGTACTCGCGAACCACTGCGCGGAGTTCATCGCGCATCCCCTGGCCCGGACGGGCGTACTGGACGGGAATCCGATCCATCGGGACATGACCGCCGCGGCCGCGCGCGCGAAGCTGGCGTTCATCCTGAATGTCGTGCTGGACAGCCGCCGCCGGATCGCCGCGGCGTTCGCCGGCGGCTTTGAGGCGGCACATCGGGAAGGCTGCGCATGGACGTCCCGGCACGCGGGGGTTTCACCCGTCATGGCGGACATCGTGGTGACGACCAACGGCGGATACCCGCTGGATCGGGACATCTACCAGGCGGTCAAGTCCATGACGGCGGCCGAGGCCTGCTGCCGTCCCGGCGGCGTGATCATCGCGGTATCGGAATGCCGGGACGGACACGGTGCGGAGGGATTCTTCCGGACATTCGCGCTGGGGGATCCCGGTGTCGCACTTGCGCCGTCCGGCCGGCCCGCGCCGGCGGACGTCTATGCCGCGATCCGATCGCGTCCCGCGGACGCGACGCTGCCCGACCAGTGGCAGTCCCAGATCCTGGCCCGGATCCTGGCCGGGCATCGGGTGATCCTGGTGTCCGACGCCCCGGCCGGAGTGGTGGAGTCCATGGGATTTCTGTCCGCGCCGGACCCGGACGCGGCGTTACGGCTGGCCGACCGGCTGCTCGGGTCCCGATCCGCGCCGGTCACCGTCATTCCGGACGGCGTCGGCGTCATTGTCCGCTGACGACGGGCCTGCGGGCTTCCTGCCGGGGGGAAATCCGTTCGGCATCCCCGTCATGGTGACAAAGTCCATGCCCATGTACCCGTTGTCGTCCCGGAACCGGTCCTCGCCCGGCACTTTCCACCAGTCCGTCCGGCGCGCCTCTTCCAGATACAGCGTCCCGTCGTCCTGAGGCTCATACCCGATCAGTTCACGGACGCCCTCGTTCGTCCAGAACCGGCCGGTATTGCCGGACACGCCGAAGACGTTGAGGAACCGGACGCTTTCGGGCGCGTCGATGCAGCGCTCGACCAGCTGGAGCATGTCGCGCTGGCTGATCCAGGTCAGGGTCTTGATCGGACTCAGGGGCCGGTCCGGGACCGAGTAGTGGCCGATGCGGATGTTGATGCACGAGATCCCGTGCTTGTCGGCGTAGTACTGTCCCATCACTTCGACCATGGCTTTTCCGAGACCGTACAGGGTGTCCGGACGGGGCGGGGAGTCCCCGTCGATCCGGTCCGAGGTCCGGTAGAAGCCGATCACATGGTTCGTGCTGCCGTTCACCATCCGGCGGCACCCGTTCTCCCGCATGGCCTCGAACAGGTGATAGGTCCCGAGCACGTTGTTCGGGATGATCTTGTCCTCGAAACCGAATGCGCCGAGGAATGCCGCCATGTGCACGACGGTATCCACCCCGCGCATCCGTTCCTTTGCCGCTTCGGGATCCCGGAGGTCCAGCGACAGGATCCCCTCTTCCGGGTCGGCATCACGCGCGGTCGCGACGACTTCGTATTCCGGATTCCTGCGCAGACCGCGCATCAGCATGCTCCCGATCCGGCCTTTACAGCCGGTCACCAGTACCCGTTTCATACCCACACCCCTTTCCGCCTTGCGTTCTGGGCTTTCCTTCATTATATCCACGCCCGGCTTTCCCGCCGGGAGCCGTTGATCTACAATGAAAGCGGGCCTCCATTGAGGGGCGGCCGGCGGCAAAGGGGATGCGGGCGTGACCATACTCACCATATCCAGACAGATGGGCAGCCTGGGCGACGAGATCGCGCAGACGCTGGCCCGCCGGCTCGGCTGGGACCTCATCAGCCGGGAGTCGCTGCTTCCCCGTTTTTTCAGTGAACTGGACGGTTCCCACGAGTTCCGGATGCTGACCGAGAGCGCGAAACACTACCTCAGCCCGGACGCGAACGGCCGCACCTACAAGGAGCGGATCGAAACCGGACTGCGCGCGCTGGCGGAAACCGAATCCGCCGTCCTGCTCGGATTCGGATCCCAGGCGATGTTCGCGGGGGATCCGGATGCGCTGCATGTACGGGTGTTTGCTTCCGGTGCGGTCCGGATCGGCCGCGTCCGCAAACAGTACCGGCTGTCCGTCGCGGATGCCCAGCGGATCGTCGAGACCGCGGACCGCAAGCACCGGCGGTTTGTCAGCACGGTCTTCGGCATCGACCTGACGGATCCGGCGCATTACCATCTGGCGATCAATACCGACCACCTGTCGGTCGACGAGTGCGCCGACACCGTTCAGGCCCTGGTCGCCGCCCATGCGGAGCGCCGGCGGATCGAGCGGGAGACGCAGGCGATGGAACACGTGGTCGACCACACGACGGAGCGCCCGGTCTTCAAGAACGCGGCGGAGGCGGAGTTCGCGCAGATCCTGGACATGTACCAGATCGACTGGCGCTACGAACCGCGGACCTTTCCGGTCGAGTGGGATCTGGAGGGGAATGTGACGATGGCGTTCAGTCCGGACTTCTACCTGCCGAATTTCAACACCTACATCGAGCTGACCACCATGAACCAGAGATATGTCACGATGAAAAACCGGAAAGCCCGGAAAGTCCGGGAGCTTTACCCCGGGACCAACATCAAGATCATGTACAAGAAAGACATCCAGCAGCTTATCGAGCGGTTCGCCGCCCTGGAAGGGGAGTAACCGATGGACATGCCGCCGCCCCGCAAGATCGTGTTTACCGAAGAGGTCATCCAGGCTCGGACGCGGGAGCTGGGCCGGCAGATCAGCCGGGACTATGAGGGACGGGAGCTGATCCTGGTCAGCGTGCTCAAGGGATCCCTCTACTTCTTTGCGGATCTCACGCGTGCGATCGACATCCCGATCCAGCTCGATTTCATCACCATCGGCACGTATCCGACCGCGACGAACCAGAAGGGGATCGTCCGGATCACGCGGGATCTCGATCTGGAGATCACCGGCCGGCATGTCCTCCTGATCGAGGATATCATCCGCACCGGCCTGACCACCGCGTACCTGGTCCAGAACCTCGGGGTACGGATGCCGGCCAGCGTCCAGGTATGCTCGCTGCTGGTCAATCCGGACCAGCAACTGATCAACGTCCCGATCGCATACAGCGGATTCGAGATCTCCGAGACGCGACTGATCGGGTACGGGATGGATGTGAACGAGCGCGGCCGAAACCTGCCGTACATCGCGGAGATCGGAAAACCGGAATCCGCACGGTGAGACCAAGCCATGATTCGTTCCGGATAACAAAAAAAGGCTCCAGCGAACCTTTTTCAGTATCCCGTGACAATCCGTACACCCTTTCGCGAAAATTCTCGTCCTTCTCGTGAACTCCTGTCGCTGTCTTCCTGCTGGTCGAAACCAATGTCCCTTCCAACTTTCCAACCATGACGGCGATTCATCCGATTGACCAGCGATCCGCTAACACTCGCGTGTTCCGTTGATCGCATTTCGCACTCCGTTTTAACGCGGCGGCATATCGGTCTGTCAAGGAACTAATCCGGAATTCTCTGGAGCCTGTTTTGATGATACCAAGCGGGAAACGGGCTGTCAACGGAATTTTTGGTGAAAATGTACACAAAAATGCCAAAGGACGTTTGTTCAACTGGTCATAATACTCAAATATGCCGTGCCTGACGTCTATGCAAGTGCGCTGCATACCGCTGTACCGGGAACCGGTTGGCGTTGCTTGTCATTACATGTTGACCTGCACCGTCCGGGTTGACGAACCGCTGCCGCGGCGATACCATGAACCCATAAAAGGATCGGCCCAGCCGGTCCGGCCGGCCAAGCCGTCCGCCTCATTTGCCGCGTTCTTCTTACCAGCCGTTCTGCCATCGCACCAGGAAGGTGCCGGCCTCCCCAAGGAGGGGCGGAATCATTCCGCATGTGAGGAGAAAAGAGATATGAACTCATCCACGCGCAACCTGACCCTGTCCGGCATGTTTATCGCCCTCGGACTGCTGCTTCCGCTGCTGACCGGGCAGATCCCCGAGATCGGAAGCAAGTTGCTGCCGATGCACATCCCCGTCCTGCTGTGCGGATTCGTCTGCGGTTGGCCGTACGGGCTGGCGGTCGGATTCATCACCCCGCTGCTCCGGAGCCTGCTGTTCACGATGCCTCCGATGATGCCCACCGCGGTCGCCATGGCGTTCGAGCTCGCCGTATACGGCGTCGCGTCGGCGCTGCTGTACCGGTTGCTTCCAAAGAAACCCGCCTACCTGTATGTTTCCCTGATCCTGACCATGATCCTCGGCCGGCTCGTCTGGGGCGCTGCCGCCTCCGTCGTCTTCCCGCTGGCGGGCGCGGACTTCGGCATGAAGATTTTCTATACGGCTGCTGTGCTCAATGCGATTCCCGGCATTCTGCTCCAGATCGTGATCATCCCCCCGATCCTGTACGCACTGCAGCGTGCCAAGCTGCTCAAGGCCGCCCCGAATGCCTGACGACTGGAGAGGGGTCCTTCTCGCCCACGCCGTACGGTATCCGGCGGCCGGCCCGGAGGACCTGGTCAAACTCGCCTATCAGGCCGAACACGGCGGCGGCCATCTGGTGACCGACGGGGTCGCGTCCCTGGAGTGGATCCGGACGGAGACCGCCTCTCTCGGAAACCGCCCAACCGATAGACTCGACGGCGACGGGAACGGATCCGGGTTGATTGAGGACATCGGGAACGGATTCTGCCGGTTGCACCTCGGAGCGGCCGCTGCCGCGGGCATCCGCCCGGATACGGTCAACCGTCTGTTCCTGGCCGGCGCACGTTCGGTGACAGGATCCCGGGAAGGATTGCTGGATCGGCTGGATATTCTCCGGCAATGCTGTGCGGAGGGGCTCCTGCCGTTTTCACCGGACGCTCTGGCCGGGTACCTGTCCGACTACGCCGCCCGGGAGTATCCGCCGATCAGCCACAGCGACGTGTACCGCTCGGCCTATCGGCCGGCCTACCGGGTCGTCCGGCAGGAACACGCCGCGGTGCTGCCCGTGATCCGGGCGATCGACGATCGACTGGCGGACCGACCGGCCGGCGCCGGGAGCCTGACGGTCGCGATCGAAGGACCATGCGGGGCAGGCAAGAGCACACTGGCCAGGCATCTGGCGGCGTTGTACCCGGACTCAGCGGAGATCCTGCACATGGACGATTTCTTCCTGCCTCCGGAGCTGCGGACGGCGGAACGGCTCGCGGAACCGGGCGGGAACATCCATTATGAACGTTTCCGGGACGAAGTCGGCGCCGGGCTGCGCTCGGGCGAGCCCTTTGAGTATCGGGTGTTCGACTGCTCCGAACAGGCCTATGCGGCAACCGTCCGGGTCCGACCGGCCCCGCTGGTGATCGTCGAGGGGGTGTACGCGATGCAACCGATCCATGGAATCCCGTACGGACTGTCGGTGTTCCTGAGCCTGTCCCGTGCGGAACAGGCCCGGCGGGTGCGGGAACGGAGCGGACCGGAACTGTGGGAACGCTTCCGGCAGGAGTGGATTCCGATGGAAAACCGGTATTTCGAGACATTCCGCATCCGGGAGCAGTGCGACCTGGTGTGCGGAGAACCTTACTGACAACCGGGTCCACCGCCGTCAACACGGCGGTTTCCGGGGATATAAAGGGGAAAACGGCGCTTTCGGGCGCCGTTCCTTATTTCTGCATGGCCGACCGGATGTCCAGCACGGCGAGCCGGATGTATTCCGCGAGAGGGAGTTCCTGTCCGCCGACGATCGTGTGGTTGCACCGGTTGACCGGAATCAGGACCTTGTGCGCCTTGCACTGGCCCAGCGCGGCTGCCATGGCCGGCGTGACCTCGCCCAGCAGGGAGTTTGCGATGACGATGCCGATCGGTCCGACGACGATGTCCGCCTCCAGGCAGTTGTACACCGCCGGGTTTTCCCCGGTGGCCCCCTGGTCGGCGCCCGCCTTGAGCATCGCCGCGGTCGCGATGCTGTTGGTGCCGACCGCGGTCACCTCGGCCCCCGGAATCTCCGCCCGGATCTGTTCCACCAGCAGCTTTCCGATCCGACCGCCCTGGCCGTCGACAACGAGGATCTTCATATCGTCCTCCTACCTTCCGAAGAGTATCCATACGAAGTATAGCAGATGACTTGTCGAGCGGAATCGATGACCCGAATGAATTCCTGATAATTACCAATAGTGACAAAATAGTCCTTGACAAAGGGGGAATCGTTCCATAAAATGGCTCAAAAGGAACAATGAGGAGTGAGTAGAGATGACGGACAAATACTATTCCATCGAGCAGGTGGCATCCCTGCTCGGCATGCATCCCAAAACGATCCAGCGATATGTGCGGGAGGGACGCCTGCATGCTTCCAAGATCGGAAAAAGCTGGCGGATCCACGGGCATGATCTGAGCGTGTTTGTGGAAGGGACGCACGGTACGCCCCCCGCACCGGCTCCGACGACGGCCGCGGACAGACAGGCGCTGCGGGAGCGGGCACGGGCCTCGGCGGTGTTCGACATCCCCGTGGAGAATCCGGAAGAGTCCATGCGTCTCATCAACCATATGAACGCCGCATTCAACTCGAAGCCGGCGGAGTACGGTCAGGCCTCCATGAGCACGCAGTTCATCGAGCCGGAACATGCCGTCCGCATCATGCTGTGGGGAGGACTGGACCTGATGGAAACCATGACCGGGATGCTCGCGGCCTATCTGCGCGGCCGGATCGGTGAAGATGGCAACTCGGGAGAGGAGGAAGAGCCGTGAAGGAGAAACCGGTTTTCAAATCGGAGCAGGGGCGGGACAGGATCCTGACCCGGTACCGTTCCCTGATTGAGCGGCTGCCTGTCCCGTACCGGGAGCGTGCGGTACCGACCTCGTTCGGCGGGACGTATGTCCTGGAAGCGGGCGGGGAGGAATTGCCTCCCGTCCTGCTTCTCCACGGATCCTGCAGCAACAGCGCCATGTGGATCGGAGACATCGGCCCCTTGAGCGCGGCGCACCGCGTGCTGTGCGTCGACATCGTCGGCGAGGCGGGGAACAGCGCTCCGAACCGTCCGGCGCTGTCCGGGGACGGGTATGCCCGCTGGCTCGGGGAGGTGCTGGACGGGCTGGGCATCCCGAAGACGGACCTGATCGGCAACTCCCTCGGAGGATGGATCGCACTCCAGTTCGCTGCTCTTTATCCGGACCGGATCGCCCACATGGTGCTGATCGCGCCGTCGGGCATCGTTCCGACCCGACCGTCCTATCTGCTGCGGCTGCTTTTCCACGCGGCACAGGGAAAGAAGGGGATGGCGGCATTGGCCCGGCTCATGTACGGAAGCGACGACGTCCCGGAGGAGGTCGTCGAGGTGTCGACGATGATCATGGACAACTACAACCCGATCGTCGGCGCCCTGCCGGTCCTGTCGGACGAGCGGATGGGCCGGCTGGCGATGCCGGTCCTGTACATCGTGGGCGCGGACGATGTGACCGCGGACACGGGGAAAGCCGCGGAGCGGCTGCGCCGGCTGGTTCCGAAGGCTCAGATCGAGCGCATCCCGAACCACGGGCACGTGGTGTTCGACACGATGGATCGGGTGGTGCCGTTCCTGGCGGAGAAGGGCTGAGGGGGGGCAGTTTGCGATACCCCTAAAGAAGGAAGAGCAGGACGAAAGTAACTGGAACCAGGACACTCAGAGCGGCAGGAATCAAGCATCCCATAGCCCGTCCGACTTTGGCCCGCCGTCCTTGCCTTGTTGTCGGGATCCCGGTCATCCTGGCGAACTTCTGCTTTGCCGATGTGATCCCGACTGCCCGTTTCCAGCTGAATGAAAGTCCGGGGATACCGCGTCTACGAGCCATGTTTTCCTCCTACTCGACAATGAGAATGAGACTTTCGGTGTACCCTGCACCCGCTAAATCTATTGGCCAGGTTCCCTTCGTTGTATTGATTCCAACTATCCATGTCCAGGAGACAATGCCATCCGGGCCAGAAGTCTTCTGCTCCAGCCCGTCTGCTTTTGATGGACCACTCTTATATCTGACGGTGATCGAGTAGACCGAGTCAGGCTTCCCCTGAATCGTAAGCGTAGCCATATTTCCAGGAGCGATCGGCGAAGTGAAGTCGATGACGGTGATGGGGTACGTGATTGTTGTTGTTTTTGTGGCTTGTGTGGTCACTTCTATCGTGGTGGGAGCTGCCGTCGTCCATTTGCTGGTTAACTGTATGGTCGTGGTTAGTGTCGTAAGGATCGGCTTGCTGGTTAAGGTTGTACTATGAGCTGTTGTGGTTGGCTTCTCTGTTCTGGAAGTAGTACTTGTGTTGGTTATTGATGTGGATCGAAGACCGATGGTTGTCGCTTTCGGTTCAGTCGCATCAGGATCCGATGCTGTCGCCCCAATAACCCCGATCCCAACAATGACTGCAACTGCAGCAAGAATCGTCTTGCTCTTCTTCGCCATACTCATTTGAAAACACCTCATATCATATGTCTGCTGAATTGACTTCATGAACCGATATGTGACAGAGCGTCCCAGCGTTACGGATCGCTTTTCCGGATTTTCACAAAATTACACATAATAAATCGAGAACAGTGTTTAGTG
>JAGOFF010000214.1 GCA_017997315.1 Clostridia bacterium | reverse complement strand
GGTCGGAGGACTGGGACGACTACACGACCGGACAAGACATGCACGGCGTGAACGGATGGACCGGGTGGGACAACAATCCAGGGGCGACCGCGTACACCAGTGCCTCGCAGGCGGTGAGCGCACCCCACTCCATCGAAGTCGCGGGCGCGACAGACCTTGTGCAGACGTTTGACGGGTATGACGAAGGGCTGTGGCGGTTCTCCGCGCAGCAGTATGTTCCGGCGGGATTCACCGGCACCACGTACCTGATCCTGTTGAACCAGTACGGCGGACCGTATGACTGGTCGACTCAGGTAGAGTTCATGAGTGCCTCGAATGTCGTACACGATGACTATACCGGAACGGAACGGCCGCTGGTACGGGACCGGTGGGTCGAGATCCGGATCGAGATCGACCTGGACGCGGACTGGCAGCGCCTCTATTATGACGGGTTCCTGCTGAGTGAGGGATCCTGGACGCACGGCACCGGAATCACCAGCATCGGTGCGCTTGACCTGTACGCCAACGGCTCGTCCGCGGTGTACTACGACGATCTCTCGCTGGCGGTGCCGGCGGCGGAGGACTGGTCGGAGGACTGGGACGACTACGCGACCGGACAGGACATGCACGGTGTGAACGGCTGGACCGGTTGGGACAACAATCCGGGAGCGACCGCTTTCACCAGTACGGCACAGTCGAAGAGCGCACCCCGCTCGGTCGAAATCGCGGGCGCGGCAGACCTCGTGCAGACGTTTGTCGGATATGACGATGGGCTGTGGCGGTTCACCGCATGGCAGTATGTTCCGACGGGATTCACCGGCACCACGTACCTGATCCTGATGGACCAGTATGGAGACACGGATTCCTGGGCGACCCAGATCGAGTTCCGGGGAGATGAGGAACTGGTGGTGGACGATTTCGCCTCGACATGGCTGCCGCTGGTCCGGGACCGGTGGGTCGAGATCCGGATCGAGATCGATCTGGACGCGGACTGGCAGCGCGTCATCTACGACGGAACCCTGATGAGTGAGATCCCTTGGACCTCTTACGGCGGGATCACCAGCTTCGGTGCGCTTGACCTGTATGCCAACAACTCGTCCGCGGTGTTCTACGACGACCTGTCGCTGACGCGGATTGTGAACCACGCGCCGCTCGCCGTGGATGATGCGGTATCGACGCCGGAAGACACTCCGGTGAACATCGATGTGCTGGCAAACGACACCGATGCGGACGGGGATCTTCTGACCGTGTCGGCCGTCACCGCCCCCCTGCACGGGAGCGCAGTGATCCAGCCGGACCAGACGGTGACCTACACGCCGGATCCGGACTGGTCCGGCGCGACGGACTCGTTCATCTACTTCATCGCGGATGAGGCGGGCGCCGCATCCGCCGCGGATGTCTATGTGACGGTAACGGCGGTGAACGATCCGCCGGTCGCCGCCCCGGACGCGTACACCGCCGCGGAAAACACCCTGCTGACCGTTCCGGCGTCCGGTGTGCTCGGGAACGATACGGATACGGAAGGGGATCCGCTGACCGCGGTCCTGACGGAGGACGCGCTGCATGGAACGCTCACCCTCTCGCCCGACGGCTCGTTCACCTACCTGCCGGATGCGGATTGGTGGGGGACGGATGTCTTCTCGTACAATGCCCATGACGGCGGACTGGACTCCGCGCCGGTCGACGTCACGATCACCGTGATGCCGCGCAGCCTGCTGACCAACGGCGGCCTGGCCGCGTTCGACATGGACGGAACCACCGAGGGAAGCCAGTTCCGGCTGATCTTCACCCCGGATGCGGCGGCACCGAGAACGTTCCGGCTCAACGCGTCCAATCCCGGCCAGTTCTCGTACAATCTCTACTGGCCGGAGGGCGGGGAAGTCGATGTGGTCATCCCGTATCCCTTCGTGACCCAGGGAGCGGCTCCCGTGCAGTTCTACGACGGTGCGGAGCTTCTGGAGACGGACGGCGGCTGGTCGCTGATACCGGGCGGATGGGTGGCGTCGGACGCGCAGACCGTGTCGCTTGATCCGGACGGCGAGGACTCGGTACTGACGCTGACCTTCCCCGAAGGCGCCGTTTTCGCGACGATCCATCTGGACTACGGGCTGAAAGGTACGCAGCCGTACGAAGCGGGCGGCGTCGATCATCTGGATGCGATCGGGGAGACGGAAACCGTCCGGAATCTGTCCGACTATGGTTTTACGGCGGACGATGGAACCATCGATGACGAAGCGGTCATACAGAACATCAACGTGTTCAAGAAAATCGCAGGGATCGGCGGATTGGCGACGGAAGGCGGAGCTCCCCTGGCGGATGTCGGGATCGTGATCACCAGTCCCGTCCTGCCGTCTCCGGTCACGGTCCGGACGGACGCGGACGGATGGTACCTGTGGAACTGGAAGCACACCGGAAAAGCCGCGGAGTTCACGGTGACGATGCAGTACGGCACCGAGCCGTTCCCCTCGCAGACGGTGACGCTCAAGTCCGGCAAGTACGCGCAGGCGGATTTCATCCTGCCCTGACGTCCCTGGATGACGGACACTCGAAAATCCATCCCGGCAGCCGGATAGGGCGTGGGGCACCGCCGTTTATCTGAGGAGGATCTCCTCCGGTACGGACAGCCCGCTGTCCGTACCATACAGGGTCCGGATCTCGTTGAAGTTTCTGTCCGCGTCGACGGACAGTTCAGCGATCCTGTCGAGCAGCGTCCAATCCTCTTCCCCCAGGTCCCCGTCCCGGGTCCCGACCAGGCGCCAACCGCTCCAGTCCAGCCCTTTGCAGATGCGGACCAGATAGGGGACGGTCTCGACCTTGTTGAGCGCGGCGAAGTCACGCAGCAGCTGGCCGCGGACAAACCACAGGCCGTGGAGCGTGTCGATGCCCCACTCCGGCCGGATCGCGCAGTCGATTCCGAAATCCTCGGGCGCCGCCCCGCCGCGCCGGCAGAGCAGCCAGGCTTCGCCGGCGGTCACAAATTCGTCCGGCTTCAAGTGCCGGGGATCGAACTCCCGGATCCGCTGCAGCTTCTCCGCATTGTCCCGATTCAACCCGACGGACCACTCCGCGGCTTTGGACTGCTGGAAGGGATCCAGCTGCGGATCCGTCCGGACCCAGCGTGCGCCGTCCCAGTGCTCGCAGATCCAATGGTCCCCATACCGGCCGCTCCAGCTGAAGTAGACCTCGAAGCCGCAGCGCGCGCGGGCGGGGATGCCCTTGGCGCGCAGCAGGGCGCACATCAGCGTCGCGAACTCCCGGCAGCATGCGATGACCCGGTCGCGCGGAGGACGCGGGATCGCCAGATTGGACGGATCCAGTTCGAGCGCCTTGTCGAGCAGGTCCTCCATGTATGCGATCCGCTGCGGGTACTCATGCGATTTGTCATAGGTTTCGCCGTAGAGCGAGACCCACATGTCGTGCACGATCAGGCCCTGCACGACCTGGTAGATCGCGCCGGGATCAGCCGGCAGCCAATCCGTGAACTCCTTGTACTTGTCGAGCTGCGTGATCCTGCCGGGTTCGCGATAATAATCCAGTACTTCCGGTCTCATGGCGCGCCCTCCGGATACGAAGTCACTGCCGCACGTGCGGCAGCGCAGGAACACATTATCCCTTGGAAAGAACAAATGTTCAAGCGGGGGTTCCGATCCGGCTTCGCCGCGGGACCCCGCGCAATCCGTGGTGCGCCCGGGGCAGGATTATCCGAGAAAGCTCCGGACCGAGTCCGCCACCGCTTTGCCCAGGACGCGGTGCGATTCTCGGTTGAGGTGGATGCCGTCCGCGGGGCTGGGCCGGACGAGCGCGGACGCGTCCAGGAACAGCGTGCCGTATTTCTCCGCAAGCAGGCGGTACCGTTCCCCGAATTCGGCGGACTTGGGCTCCGCACCCTGGAACATCTGGATGAACCGGTCCTTGGGGTCGATGATCCGGGGTGGCGCGATCAGCAGCACCGCAGGCGGTTCCGACATGAATTCCGAGCGGAACGAGCGGACCCGGAGGATCACCTGCTCCATGCCCCGGGCGATGTCGACCGGGGTCGCGCCGAACATCGGCTTGGTGTCGTTGGTCCCGAGCATCAGGACCACCAGGTCCAGCGGCTGGTGCGAGAACAGGCAGGGGTATAGATAGTCCACCCC
>JAGOFF010000213.1 GCA_017997315.1 Clostridia bacterium | reverse complement strand
GGGTAACGGCATATGCCATGGCGAAGACACTTTTGCGGCAGACACTGTACAAGTCTGCCAGCGCATCCGCGTCCTTGGCAGCGATCGCGCGCAGCAGCCCGATCCAGTCAGGCTCCCTGCGCTCCCCCCGAAGCGCAACTTGCACAGTATCCATCGCGAAGCCCTCCTGATGGATAAGGCGTACCGAACGGGTGAAAATGACAAAATCCGGTCTACGCCATCACAGGAACCGAAGGTTGGTGGAACGCTTCGGGTGTTCCCGATCCGGATCATACTTCTGCCAGTAGACCGCTTCCTCGTTATACTGCGTCCGGGGCTCTTTACTCTCCGCGGGATAGCCGAGCAGTACGAGGCTGTTGACCCGCACGTGTCCGGGAATGTCGAGCAACCCGCGGACGGCGTCTTCGTCATAGTCCCCGATCCAGACCGCGCCAAGCCCCATTGCGGTGACGGCGAGCAGGATGTTCTCGATCGCCGCTCCGCAGTCCAGGACTCCGGAGCTTTCCCAAGGGATGTAGCGGGTGTTGCCGCAGACCACAAAAGCAGCGGGAGCGTTGTAGAACCGCCCGTTTCCGCTGCCGATGCACGCCTTGAGCCGGTCCATCCCTTCGGGCTCGTCCACGACGATGAACTCCCACGGCTGCAGGTTGCAGGCCGACGGCGCCGACATGGCCGCTTCGAGGAGCCGCCGGATGACATCCCGCCCGACGGGCCGGCCCTCTTCGTACCTGCGGATGCTCCTGCGGCTGTACATCACGTCAAACAGGTTCTGAACCGTGTCCATATCCAGCCCTCCCGAAATCGATGTCCGTTCCCATCATAACGGTTTCACACGCCCGACGCCTCCCGGCTGCCCGCGGCGGGCGACACCGGAGAGTTTCACGCAAAAAAAGAGGGGACCGCCGATGCGATTCCCTCCTTGTGGTGGCATTTGGATGGCCCGCCCGCGGTTCGCCTGGCGGTACGTACCGGTGTCAGCCGATGATCCGGCGCACCGACAGGATGTTGTACCCGCCGAAGTATACCGAGCTCACGCCTACGCCGCGCCACTCGTTCATCGCGTGCACGACCTGGCCGTTCCCGATGTAGATCGCGACGTGTCCGATCGAGCCGTTCCATTCGGAGTCGTAGCACACGATGTCGCCCGGTTGGAGATCGGAGAACGACACCCCGTATCCGACGCCCCAGTAGGAGTAGGAGGAACGGGTGATGTAGATGCCGACCGACTCGTAGGCGCGCATGGTCAGCCCGGAGCAGTCGATCCCGCCGTACCCATACCCGCCCAGCGCATACGAGCATCCCACATACGACATCGCGGTGTCGATGACCGTCTGGATGTCCGCGTTGCTGTAGCTGTAGCTCGGCCAGCTGGTCTGCGGCGGTGTGTAGTAGGAAGGTGCGGAGTAGGAGTACGGGGAAGCGTCGGTCAGTTTTTCCATCGGGATGTAGGCGGTTTCATCGTCCGGGGTGACGACCTGCACCCAGTCGAAACTGTAGCCGGTCAGCTGGACCGACTCGTCCTCGTCGTAGTACTCCAGGATCTCGGACGCGGTGTCGGTAGCTGCATACGCCGCGAGTTCCTCGATGCAGTACATGACGTCGCTCGACTGGACGAACACGATGTCGGTGGTGAGGATCGAGGACGGGACATAGCCCTCATAACCACCCTCGGTGCGGATTTTCGTCCACTCCGGCGAGCTCTCGAGTGCGGTCACGCGGTCGGCGTACCAGATGTCGGTCAGCACTTCGGCGTCAAGGGAGGGCGCCGCCAGCAGCTTCAGTTCCGACTCCTCGACGGACTGCACGTACCGGAGTCCCTCCGCAGGGACATAGACCGCCTCGAACGAGGTGTCCGCGGGGCGCATGTACATCTCGCCGTCCTGGAACCGCACGCGCAGCCAGCCGGTGGTGGTGCCGGTCACCGTGACCGCGTCGCCGAAGCGGAACGCGATCACATGCGGAGCGTCCGCGTCCGGTTTGGCGTACACCGCGGCGGCGTTGATTTTCACATAAGCGGTCAGATCGACGTCCGCAAAGACGGGCTGGGCCGACTGGACATTGCGCGCCATGGTCTCGACATGCTCGGACACCGCCAGGGACAGCAGGTCGCCGCCGCGGTTGGCCAGCCCGGTCGTATCCGTAAGCGCGGGGATCTCGAAATCAAAGACACTGGTGCCCGACGGGACCGATCCGGTCGTCGCGGCGGTTTCGGTCGGCGCGGCGGCAGCCGGCACGGTCGTAGGAGAAACCGACAATACGGGGCGGAGGGGGATGGCGGGGCCAAGGAGGGGGACGGCGACGATCATGGCGGCAAGAAAGACGACGAGCGTGACCCGTTGTTTTTGCCGAAGCGACCGATGCTGACCCATAAAACCTCCGGTTCCTCTGTCCGAGCGGCGGTAAAACCGTCGGACCCCATAAAAGAAAGGCCGCAGCCTGTGAAAAACGACTGGATTGTTACCCGTATATTACGAACGGATTGAGCAAATTATACCAACGATCCATGAACGCGTCAAACCGACATCCCGCACAAGATTCCTCCCGCAGTTTCCCACCATCTGACAACGCCCCGATCACAATAAGATCACATCCCTTTTGGAAGGGTTGTTAAGCGCTTTCCGCCGTGCGTCCTATGCTATAATGTCGGAACGGACGGACCGGTCGCCGGTCCGACCGGCGGATCGTCGCCATGCCCGGCCCGCAGCCGAACGTTGGTCCCGCGCGATGCGGCCCGTGAACCCCGTCAGGTCCGGAAGGAAGCAGCGGTAAGCGGCAAACCGCAGGCGCCGCGGATAAGCCTGCGGACGGCTGCGGACCGAACCTGGCGGCTTTTCCTTTTCCACGGTTATCCGATTCTACGGCTAACCCGCAAGGGCAAATCCCGCAAGCGGAGGTGGACCATGTCCCATATCGCGCTGTACCGTGAGTGGAGGCCCCGTACGTTCGACCAGGTGGTCGAGCAGCGACACACCGTCGCGGCGCTACGCCAGTCGGTCGTTTCGGGCAACATCTCCCACGCATACCTGTTCTCCGGCACCCGCGGCACGGGCAAGACCACGCTCGCCCAGGTGTTTTCCCGGGCGATCAACTGCAGGGATCCGCACGACGGCAATCCCTGCAACGAGTGCGACATCTGCCGCGGCATCCTGGACGGCTCGCTCCTCGACGTCGTAGAGGTCGACGCCGCCTCCAACAACAGCGTGGACAACATCCGCCGGATCTGCGACGAAGTCAACTTCATGCCGACGCTCGCCCGGTACAAAGTCTACATCGTGGACGAGGTCCACATGCTTTCCCCCGGCGCGTTCAACGCCCTCCTGAAGACCCTGGAGGAGCCGCCCGCGCACGCGGTGTTCATCCTCGCCACGACCGACCCGCACCGCATCCCGCCGACCATCGTCTCGCGGTGCCAGCGCTACGACTTCCACCGGATCCCGATCGACGGCATCGTCGGGCGGCTGCGCGAGATCGCGGACGCGAACGGGATCCGGGTCGCGGACGATGCGCTCGCGGCGGTCGCCTCGCTGTCCGACGGCGCGCTTCGCGACGCCATCAGCCTGCTGGACCAGTGCCGGGCCACATTCCCGGAAGGGATCGGGCGGGACGACGTTCTCTCGCTCGCGGGCGTCGTCAACGACGCGTTCATGTACGACATGGCCGCCTCGGTCGCGTCCCGCAACGCGCCGCGCGCCATGGAGCTGACCGACGCGATGATCCAGGACGGGCGGGACGTGTTGCGGTTCACGTCCGACCTGGCGGGGTATTTCCGGGACGTCATGATGTGCAAGGTCGCATCGGATCCCGGGCCGCTGGTCCGCGCTTCGTCCGACGCCGTCCGGGGCATGCGCGGGATCGCGGCACTGTACTCCCTCGATACGCTGCTGGAAGTCATCCGCGCGCTGTCCGCGCTGCTCTCCGACCTGCGCTGGGCGCCGGATCCGCGCACCATGTTCGAGGTCTCGCTGATCCGGATCATGCAGGACGCCCGGACGGAAGCGGCAGACGCCCCTCCGCCGAAACCGCCGGTCGCGAAAGCCGCGGCCGCCGCACCGGAGGCCCGTACCCCCGCCGCACCGGATCCCGCCCCCCTGAGGCCCGCCGCGCCGGCCCCGACGGGATCGGCCCCCAT
>JAGOFF010000212.1 GCA_017997315.1 Clostridia bacterium | reverse complement strand
AGAGGTGTATAAGAGAAAGGGCCGGAAGATCGATGTCGAGCGGATCCGGGACACCGTCGCGCGGCTGTGCGTCGAGGCGAACACCCGGCTGCCAGCGGATGTTCGGGCAGCGCTGGAAACGGCGTCGGCCGGGGAAGAGTCGCCTGCGGGCCGGGAGATTCTGGGGCAGCTGTGCGCCAACGCGGACCTCGCGGCTGCCGACGGGATGCCGATCTGCCAGGACACCGGGATGGCGGTCGTGTTCCTTTCGATCGGACAGGATGTGCGGCTGACCGGAGGAGACCTGCGCGCCGCGGTCGACGCCGGGGTTGCGGAGGGGTACCGGATCGGCCGGCTGCGCGCCTCGGTCGTCGCGGACCCGCTGCTGCGGGGCAACACCGGGGACAACACGCCCGCGGTGATCCACATCGACATCGTTCCCGGAGACCGGATCGGAATCACGGTGGCACCCAAAGGATTCGGAAGCGAAAACATGAGTGCGGTCCGGATGCTCAGCCCGTCCGACGGGGAAGAGGGCGTCCGGCGATTCGTGCTCGAAGCGGTCGACCGGGCCGGCGCGAATCCCTGTCCGCCGGTGATCGTCGGCATCGGGATCGGAGGGACATTCGAGCAGGTCGCGCTCCTCGCCAAGACCGCACTCTTGCGCCCGATCGGATCCCGTTCCCCGCTTCCGCACATCGCCCGGCTCGAGGACAGCCTCCTCGGGGAGATCAACCGGCTCGGCATCGGACCTGCGGGATACGGCGGGACCGTCACCGCGCTGGGGCTGGCGATCGAGACCGCCCCGACGCATATCGCGGGACTGCCGGTCGCACTCAACATGAGCTGCCATGCGACGCGCCACGCGTCCGCCGAGCTGTGACGCCCGGAATAACCGCCCCATCGGACGACTCCGCCCGACGGGGTCATGACAAGGAGCCCGATATGCCATATCGTGAGATCCGACTCCCGCTGGACCGGGATACCGCCGCCGGACTGAGGGCGGGAGACATCCTGCTGCTGAGCGGGGACATGTACACCGCGCGGGACGCCGCGCACAAACGGATGGTGGAGATGCTGGACCGCGGCGAAGCGCTGCCGGTCGAGCTGGAAGACCAGATCATCTATTACTGCGGTCCCTGTCCCGCACCTGAAGGCCGCCCGATCGGATCCGCCGGTCCGACGACCAGCGGCCGCATGGACCGGTACGCCCCCCGGCTGATCGAGCGGGGACTGCGCGGCATGGTCGGCAAGGGCCTGCGCTCGGCCGAAGTGGTCGAGGCCATGAAAAAGCACACCGCGGTCTATTTCGGCGCGACAGGCGGAGCCGGCGCGCTGCTGGCTCGCCGCATCGTCTCCAGCGAGGTGGTCGCGTTCGGGGACCTCGGCACCGAAGCCGTGCGCCGGATCCGGGTCGACCGGTTTCCCGTAACGGTGGTTATCGACAGCCTGGGCAACGACCTGTACGCTACGGGCAGGCAGGCGTACCGGAAGCCCTGACAAGCGGCTCCGCTCCGGTTGTCTGGGGTATCCATATGGTGTAAAATGAGTCGAAACAAAAACAGGAAAAGCGAAGGCCTTGCAGGACCGCAAGGGGATCGCGAACGGAGGACACAATGGCCGTAGTCAAAACCATGATCATCAGCGACGTGCTCAAAATGGATCAGGGAACCATCCCGATCTTTTTCCGCAACGGACTTCATTGCCTGGGCTGCGCCATGGCTTCGGGCGAGACCATCGAGGAGGCCTGCGCGGTGCACGGGCTGGACTGCGATTCCCTTATCGAACAGCTCAACAGCTACTTTGAAGTCAAGGATCTGCCCGCCGCCAGCGTGTGACCGCACCCGCCCGAGACGGACTCCAGCGCGCCCGGCATCCTGATGCGGGCGCGTTTTTCTCACAAGGATGCGACCCGGTCGTCGGGCCGACCCGCAGGAGGTTTGACGCATGATCCGGAAAACGCCCATCGCGCCCCGCGTCCGCGGACTGCTGCATGGCGGGGACTACAACCCCGATCAGTGGCTGGACCGCCCCGACATCCTCGCCGAGGACATCCGGATGATGAAACTGGCGGGTATCAACGAGGCGACGGTCGGGATCTTCTCCTGGAGCCGGCTCGAACCGGTCGAGGGACGGTTCGAGTTCGAATGGTTGGATGACACGCTCAACCGTCTCCACGCCGCCGGGATCCAGGCGGTGCTCGCAACCCCATCCGGGGCGCGCCCGGCCTGGATGGACGAGAAGTATCCCGAGGTACGGCGTGTCGGCCCCGACCGCGTGCACAACCTGCACGGCGGACGGCACAACCACTGCCCGTCCTCTCCGGTCTATCGGGAAAAGACCCGGATCATGAACCGGCTGCTCGCGGAGCGGTACAAGGACCATCCCGCGGTGGTGATGTGGCACGTGTCGAACGAGTACGGGGGACAGTGCCATTGCCCCTTGTGCCAGGAGTCTTTCCGGGACTGGCTCCGTCGCCGGTACGGCAACGACATCGACAAGCTGAACCACGCCTGGTGGACGGATTTCTGGAGCCACCGGTTCAACAGCTTCGAGCAGATCGAATCGCCCTCCCCGCACGGGGAGAGTTCACTGCACGGGCTCAATCTGGACTGGAAGCGGTTCACCACTTGGAACACCGTCCAATTCTACCTCAATGAAGTCCAGCCGCTCCGGCAGGTCACTCCGCACATCCCGGTCACCACCAATATGATGGGGACCTATCCGGGACTGGATTACCGCGCGTTTGCGGACCATCTGGACGTCGTATCCTGGGACAGTTATCCCCGCTGGCATGCGGAAGACCGCAAAGACTGGGAGATTGCCGCGGATACCGCCTTCGCCCACGACCTGATGCGGAGCCTCAAGCCCGGCCGGTCGTGGATGCTGATGGAAAGCACCCCCAGCCAGGTCAACTGGTCACCGGTCAACCGGCCCAAACGGCCCGGGATGCACCTGCTGTCCTCGCTGCAGGCGGTCGCGCACGGTTCGGACACCGTGCAGTACTTCCAGTACCGCAAGAGCCGCGGATCCTCCGAAAAACTGCACGGCGCGGTCATCGACCACGCGGGGCACGAGCATACCCGGGTATTCCGGGAGGTCGCGCAGGTCGGCGAGGCGCTGGGACGGTTGTCGGACGTGGCCGGCACCCACTACCCTGCACAGGCCGCGGTTCTGTTTGACTGGGAGAACCGCTGGGCGATCGAGGACCTGCAGGGAATCAACCGGAACCGCAAATACGAGGAAACCTGCAAAGCCCACCACCGAGCTCTGTGGAAACTCGGCGCCAATATCGACGTCATCGGCATGGACGCAGACTTCGCGCCGTACCGGATGCTGGTCGCACCGATGCTCTACATGCTGCGTCCCGGAGTGGGCGCACGGCTGGCTGAGTTCGTCCGTGCAGGCGGCACGTTGGTCACCACCTACCTGACCGGATACGCGGACGCATCGGACCTGTGCTTTCTGGGCGGCTTCCCCGGCGAGGGGCTGATGGATGTCGTCGGGATCTGGGCGGAGGAGATCGACGCGCTGTATCCCGGACAGACGAACGGAGTGGTCTTTGTCCCCAATCCGCTGAATCTGCAAGGCACCTTCGGTGCACAGGACCTCTGCGAGATCGTCCACACCCGCGGGGCGGAAGTATTGGCTGCCTATACCGACGACTATTATGAGGGCTTGCCCGCTGTCACCCGGAACCGGTATGGCGACGGCCTGTCATACCATATCGCAGCGCGGACGGACGACGATCTGCTGGACGAACTGTACGGCGCGATCCTGCTGGAAGCCGGGATCTCCTTCCCAGTGACGGGCCGCCTCCCGAAAGGCGTATCCGCGACCCTGCGTACCGACGGGGAGTCCGATTTCCTGTTCCTGATGAACTTTACCCGCAAGACCCGGACCGTACCCCTGCCGCCGGCCTCGATGACGGATCTCCTGACGGCGGAACCCATCTCGACGGAAGCGGTGCTGTCCCCGTACGGTGTACGGGTGATCCGGATCGACCGCGTTGACACGGACGCTCCCAATCCATAAAATAGATTGGCGTCCATGCTGGTGTAGCTCAGCCGGTAGAGCAACTGATTTGTAATCAGTAGGTCGGGGGTTCAAATCCGTCCACCAGCTCCACCGAAACCCCGATGGCTCTAGGCT
>JAGOFF010000211.1 GCA_017997315.1 Clostridia bacterium | reverse complement strand
ATCCGTCCAGCAGCCGTCCGTTAACCATTTCTTCCCTCCCCGCCGGCTTGTCCGGCAACGTCGCATCCTCGTCTCCCGAATATTATACACACGGACAGGCGGCCCCGATTCCATGGACAAACTTAGCTGTTCAAACTATACTCAATGCATCTGACAGGAACGAGGACGATCATGAACTTCCAGTATATCCGGAGCATCCCGAAAGCCGCGGAGATCGTCGCGGAGTGGCCGCTGCCCCCGGCGCTCGCCGAGATGAAGCGCCTGCGCGACATCGAGGTGCGGGATATCGTGACCGGACGTTCCGGGAAGTTTCTGCTGATCGTGGGACCGTGCTCCGCGGATAACGAGGATGCGATCTGCGACTATGTCTCCCGGCTGCGCAAGGTGCAGGACGAGACCGCGGACCGGCTGGTGATCGTCCCGCGCATCTATACGAACAAGCCGCGCACCACCGGCGAGGGATACAAAGGGATCCTCCACCAGCCCGATCCGGAGAAGGCGCCCGACATGGTTGCGGGCATCATCGCGCTCCGCAGGATGCACCTGCGCGCGCTGGCCGAATCCGGACTCCCGGCCGCGGACGAGATGCTGTACCCTGAGAACCACACCTATCTGGAAGACATGCTGGCTTATGTGGCCGTCGGCGCGCGTTCGGTCGAGAACCAGCAGCATCGGCTGACCGCCAGCGGGCTGGACATCCCCGTCGGGATGAAGAATCCGACCAGCGGCGACCTGTCCGTCATGCTCAACTCCATCCAGGCCGCGCAGGGTTCCCATACGTTCATCTATCAGGGATTCGAGGTCCGCACAGCGGGCAATCCCCTGGCGCACGCGGTGCTCCGGGGTGCGGTGGACCGCAACGGCACGTCCATCCCCAACTACCATTACGAGGACCTGCTCCGGCTGCACGGCCTTTACGAGCAGCGCGGGCTGCGGAATCCGATGGTCGTGGTCGACGTCAACCATTCCAACTCGGACAAGGATCCCGGACAGCAGCCGCGCATCTCGATGGAGATCCTGCACAGCCGCCGGCTGGCACCCGACCTGCGGACGATGGTGCGGGGACTCATGATCGAGAGCTATATCGAAGGCGGCCGGCAGCAGGTCGGCGACCATGTGTACGGCAAATCCCTGACCGACGCCTGTCTCGACTGGGAGACCACGCGGCGGCTCATTCTTGAGATCGCGGACCGGGTCTGACGCCTCTTCGCCCCCGCTCCGCCTACGCGCAAGAACGCATCATGCACTGCAGCAGAATCCGCATCAATACGCATGGAGGATAACGCGCATGGACAGGAAAGCCCCGTTGTACGATGTACGTCCCATCTCCGACCTCCGGGACATGCTGTCGCAGAGCCGCTCACTGTATGCCGGCAGCACCGCCTTCATGGTCAAGGACAAACGCGGCGAACCCTACCGCGCGATCACGTACAACCAGTACGCGGACGACGTCGACGCCTGCGGGACCGCGCTCATGGACCTCGGGCTCCAAGGCGGGCGCATCGCCATTCTCGGTGACGCGCGGTACGAGTGGTACGTCGCCTACCTCGCGTCGGTCAACGGAACCGGAATCGTGGTCCCCCTCGACAAGGAACTTCCCGTCACCGAGATCCGGAGCCTGCTGGTCCGTTCCCATGCGGATGCCGTGGTCTACTCCCTGTCCAAAAAAGAACAGATCGACGCCATCCGCGCGGACAATCCGGGAGTCCGTCACTTCATCTGCATGGAGGGATCCGACCATCCCGACGACCTCTCCTTCGCCGACCTGCTCGACAAGGGGCGTTCGCTGCTCGCGGCCGGCGACCGGCGTTTCCTCGACGCCCCGATCGACCCGGACATCATGAACATCCTGCTGTTCACCTCCGGGACGACCGCGATGTCCAAGGCCGTCATGCTGTCGCACCGCAACATCTGCTCCAATCTCCAGGGGATGTGCGCCATGCTGTACATCGGGCCGGGAGACGTGTTTCTCTCGGTGCTTCCGGTCCATCACACGTATGAATGCACCTGCGGCTTCCTGTGCCAGATCTATCGCGGCGCCACGATCGCGCAGTGCGAAGGACTCCGCCATATCGTCCAGAACATGCAGGAGTCCAAGGTCACGATCATGCTCGTCGTCCCGCTCATGCTCGAGCTGTTCCACCGGAACATCATGAAAAAGGCCAAGGCGACACCCGAAGCCGCGAAGAAATTCGCATTCGCCATCAAGCTCACCCGCGCGCTCCGCAAGGTCGGAATCGACCTGCGGCGCAAGTTGTTCCACGCGGTGCACGACAGCTTCGGCGGCAGTCTCAAACTGCTCATCAGCGGGGGCGCCGCCGTCGATCCCAACACCATGCGCGACATGCGGGACCTCGGGATCCACTGCGTCCAGGGCTACGGGCTCACCGAGTGCGCGCCCATTCTCGCGCTCAACCGGGACGTGTACTACAAGGATCAGGCGGCCGGGCTGCCCCTCCCCGGCGTCGATGTCCGCATCATCGACGCGGACGAGAACGGCATCGGCGAGATCATCGGCAAAGGCCCCAACGTCATGCTCGGTTATTACGAAAACGAAGAGGCCACCGCCGAGGTTCTTGTGGACGGATATTTCCACACCGGGGACCTGGGGTACATCGACAAGGACGGTTTCGTCATCATTACCGGACGCAAGAAAAACGTCATCATCACCAAGAACGGCAAAAATATCTTCCCGGAGGAGATCGAAGCGCTGCTGTGCCGCAGCCCCTATATCGCGGAAGCGCTCGTATCGGGCGTGAACGGCAAGGAGGGCGACATCGAGGTGGTCGCGGAGATCTACCCCGACGCGGAAGCGGTCACCGCCGCACTCGGCGCGGATCCCGCCCCCGATGCACTCCGGTCCCTGATCCAGCAGGAGGTAACGGCGGTCAACCACACTCTCACGACCTACAAGTATGTGCGCCGGTTCACCCTCCGCGACAGCGAGTTTGAAAAGACCACCAGCCGGAAAATCAAACGCAACTACTCCAAATGACCGTGGCGCAGCCGGTTTCCGGGCCGCCGCCCGAGGAGGCTCGTATGGACAACCCCGCACTGCAGGCGATTCTGGATCGCAGGAGCATCCGTGCGTATCTGCCCGACCCGGTCACGGACGGGCAGGTCGAACAGCTGGAAGCCGCCGCCCTGGCCGCGCCCAGCGCCGTCAACCATCAGCCGTGGCATTTCACGTTTGTCCGCGACGCCGAACTGCTGGACGAGATCAGCCGTACGGTCGTCGAGTCCGGCGGGCGTGATCCGTCATTCCACATTTTCTACCATGCCCCTCTGGTCGTGTTCATCGCCGCGGACAGCACGCGCAAATGGGGTGTCCTGGACTGCGGGATCGCCGTCGAGAACCTTGCGCTCGCCGCGCACGCGATGGGCCTGGGTTCAGTCATCGTCGGCATGGCGGACGCCGCGTTCGACGCACCGGGAGGCTCCGTGCTCGCAAGGCACCTCGGGTTCCCCGCGGGTCACCGGTTTGCGGTGTCGATCGCCATCGGCCATCCGGCCGCCGGAAAACCTCCGCATGAGAACCACCCCGACCGGATTCTCCGGATCGGATGAGCCCGGCACGACACGTGAGCCTGCGCAGACGGCTCCGCGCCCCTTGCGGAGACCGTTCTGACCGTTGTGCGCCGGATTCCGCCGGTAGAATCCTTTTGCTCGCCTCCCTGTTGATTGCATGCTTGTTCGCGATCGCCGGATGCGGCGGCACGCCGACAATGTCGTCCGAACGCGCGATAACCACGGCGGTTGTTTCCGCGACCCCGGCTCCCTCCCCCACCCCGACGCCGGCCCGCGCACCTACCCCGATGCCGACAGCGGTACCGACCGCAACCCCCTCGCCCACGCCGGTCCCTTCCCCTTCCCCTTCACCGACGCCCGTCCCGACCCCGACCCCGACTCCGGCGCCATCGCCTGCGCTTCCGGCGGCGTCGGACCCGTTGTCGGATGTACGCACCCTGTGCACGATCGGCAGCCGCCGTGTCGGGACCGACGGGAATGCAGCGGCACGCACCTGGCTGGCATCCGCCCTGACCGGCATGGGTTATTCGGTAGAGACCGATCCTTTTCCGTCCACATACCCCGGAACCCCCGAGGGGGTGAACCTTTCCGTCCGGATCCCGGGAGCGGACTCCGCCGGGACGATCGTCATCGGAGCGCACCTTGATACGATCGAAGGCAT
>JAGOFF010000210.1 GCA_017997315.1 Clostridia bacterium | reverse complement strand
GTCGAGCACATCGCCCGGCTCCATGGAGTATCCCGCACGGATCTGGCTCGCGGCGTTGAGGATGTCCCGGGCGAAATCCGGATATGCGAACGCCTGCCGGCCGAAACCCACGAAGTCCGCGAGTCCGTTCTCCACGGCTCCGGCGGCCAGGAACGGGGACAGGAACGCCAGGTAGCTGAATCCGGTCCCGACGACCGACAGGCCGGGCACCGCGCGCTTGAGCTCGCCGGACAGCCGCAGGGAGCGGGCGATCCCCTCGAGCGGGTGCTCGGGCGGTTCGTAGCCGCCGGTGTTGTAGGGCCGGTTGACATGCGGGTTGTAGTACGGCGATCCCATGGTCATGTCGATCAGCCGGACCCCCTTCTCATACAGTTGTCCGCCGAGGCGGAGCGGCTCGGCAAGGTCGACTTCCAGTCCGTCCTCCCCGGTGCACCCGAATCCCCCCGGCAGTCCGTCGTACAGGTTGAGCCGGTTTGCCAGCAGCATCTCGCCGCGCAGTGCGATCCGCACCTTGTCGACGGTCTCGAGCAGGAACCGGGTCCGGTTCTCATAGCTCCCGCCGTACCGGCCCGGCCGGTCCGTCGCGGACAGCAGCTCGCTCGCGAGATACCGGTGGCATCCCTTGATGTCGACGCCGTCGAAACCGGCTTCCCAGGCGAGGAGAGCGGCGCGCACGAACGCGTCCTGAAGCGCGTCGAGCTCGTCGTCGGTGATCGGCTCCAGTCCCTCAGGGATCCGGTGCTTCCCGTCCAATTCCGGATGATGGTATGCGATGCGCGGCGCGGGAACGCCTTCGGGCTTGGCGAAACGGCCGGCATGGGTGAGCTGGATGACCACCACGGGGGGTTGTCCGGCCTTCTCCCGCGCCGCTTCGCGGATGCGGTTGACCAGATCCCGGAACACCGCGACGTTGCCCTCATGAATCCACAGATGCCGCGGATTGGCGCGCCCCTCGGGTACGACCGCGACCGCTTCGACCCAGATCAGCCCGGCCCCGCCGCGTGCAAAGCGCTCGTACCGCCGGAACGTGAGTTCACCCGGCGTCCCCTCCGAGTCCGCATCGCAGCCCTCCATCGGCTGGATCGCAAGCCGGTTGGGCACCGTGCGCCCGCCCAGGGACAGCGGACTGTCGAGCCGGAGCAGGTCGCCGGACAGCGGAATCGCAAGGCCGCGCTCGCGGATGGCGGTCTGCAGGTCGTGCAGTGTCTGGATCAGCATATCGTGGGGTCCTCCTTTTCCGTGACGCTCCAGCGGGAGCGGTACTGTGCCCAGTCGTTCTCGAACCATGCGTCGTCGGGCGGGATCGGGCGCACCCGCTCCCATCCGGCCGTAAAAACCGGACGGTGCCAAGCCTGTCCGGGCGGCGAAGGATCAGCCCGCTCCGCCGGCTCCATCACGCAGGTCTGCGCTTCCCCGGCGGGCCCGTCACCGGCGAGCGAGAACCGGAGTCCGGCGCAATCGCGGTCCCCGGCCGGATCGAGGAGCAGCCAGCCGCCCCGGCTTCCGGGCCGGTGGTCGGCCATGTCCAGCATGGCGGTCAGGCAGGCGGCCTGCGCGAGCAGCAGATCGATGTTGCGCAGCGCCATCGCCAGTTGCCGCGGCGCGGTCAGCCGCTGCCCGGCGGCAGGATCCGCAAGTTCCGCGAGACAGTCCGCAAGGGCGGACCGCATCCCGTCCGGATCGCGCAGGAAACCCGCGAAATCCGACATCCGGCGCTGCAGACGGCGGCGGAACGGCCCGGGCGCCAGGCGTGCGTCGGGGGACGCCGCGTCCGCGGCCATCGCCGCCGTTGCGTCCATCCGTCCCCGGACCACCGGCAGGGCGGCCTCGGTGAAATCGCGGACCGGCGGCAGGACCGCGGGGCCCTGGAGCGCGATGTGCTGCGCGGCGCGACGGCTCCCGGCCTGTGTCTCGTTGAGCGCGCTCCCGCCCGGACGGTAGACGCCGAATGAACCGTTGGTCTCGCCGACCGGATAGAACCCCCGCAGCGGACTCTGCCACCAGATGTCCCCGGCCAGCCCGCCGTTGTGGTGCTGTGCGCATACCGCGACTTCGAGCGGTACCGCGGCCAGATCGATTCCATGCGCGGCGTACAGCCGGACCGCGCCGGGATTCATGCGGCGCAGCCGGTCGATCGGGGCGCCGTCAAGCGCGCCCGACCGCGCGAGGTAGGCATACGCCTCCGCTCCGACGGTCTCCGGAGTCAACGGGCTGCCCGCGCCACGCGGATTGCTCCGGTAGTCCAGGAACACCCGGCGGCCGCGCACGCGGCTTTCCCGGAACACCGCGACGTCCACGACCGACGATCCCCCGGGTCCGAGTTTCCTCGGATCGAACGGCCACTGGTAGCCTTTGAGAAACACCGCGGCCAGCGCCGCAGGGGTGTCGTCGAAGTACTCCGGCAGGAACTCGCGCTCGTCCGATCCGTCCGGGAGGGTCGACACATACCGCGGGAGAACCTGCTGGTAGGTTCCGGACAGGTTCCAGCGGAAGCGGGTCGAGGCGATGCCGTACTGCCACTCGGAAAGGTTCCGCGCCGGCGCACCCGCTTCGAGCGCGATGCCGGAGCTTCCGGTCTGGGATGGGGGGTACACGCTGTCGGCATACAGCCCCGCGGGTCCGCCGACGGCCCATACGAGACGCGCGCACTGGAACAGCGCGAACCGGGGGGCGGCTCGTCCGGAGGTGTCCAGCGCCAGCAGCCCGAGCACCCGGCGGGAGGGATCCGGGCCATCCCCGGCCGCGGTGACCAGCGCCACCGCCTGCATCCCTTCGAGCACCGGGATCCCGCGGGCGCGCACCTCGCGTCCCAGACAGCGGACCATCGCCTGCGAGGTCAGCGGTCCGGCCGATGTGGCGCGCGTGGACTCGTCGTGGTCGGTGCGGTATCCCACATACTCCCCGAACTCGTTGTGCGGGAACGGCACTCCGATGTCGACCAGCCTCGCGAAGCAGACCGGCGACAACGCGGCCTGTACCAGTGCGATGTCCCCATGCATGGCGCCGCCCGCGAAAAGGGATTCCGCCATCGCGCGCACCGAGTCCGGATGCGCACCGGCGAGATTGAGCTTGAAGTAGGTCTGCTTGTCCGATCCGGTGTTGACGCTGGTGCCTTTGTCCGCGCCTTCGGTCAGGATCGCGACGTCCGGGATTCCCCAGGCGGAAAGCCGGTCGGCGGCGTTCAATCCCGCCGCGCCCGAGCCCACGACCAGCGTGTCCAGTCGGTACAGGTCCATGACGACCCCGGCGATGTCGACCGTCGTGCGTTCCATCCGCGCGTCACAGCCTCCGGATGTGGAAACCGCCGTCGATGTCCAGCACCTGCCCGGTGCAGAACGTCAGGCTCCCGGCGGCCAGCACCGACACCGCGGCGGCGATGTCTTCGGGTGTGCCCCAGCGCGGGATCGGCGTCAGTCCCTCCGCGATCATCCGGTCGTACTTGTCCCGGACCGCGGCGGTCATGTCGGTGCGGATGATCCCGGGACGGATCTCATACACCGGGATCCCGTCCGCGGCCAGCCGGTCGGCAAACAGCTTGGTCACCATCGCGATCCCGGCCTTGGAGATGCAGTACTCCCCGCGGCTGGTCGAGGAGGCATAGGCGGACACCGATGAGATGTTGACGATCGCGGGACGGTAGTCCGGAACCGATCCCAGTCCGGCGAGCATCGCGGCGGCCGCCGCCTGGCACATGAAAAAGGTTCCCTTGAGGTTCACGCCGAGCACTTCGTCCAGGCTTTCGGACGTCACCTCGAGCAGGTCCCCCCGCCGGCGCGGGGCGATGCCCGCGTTGTTCACCAGGAGGTCCAGCCGGCCGAACCGCCCGATCACCTCGGAGAAAAGCCGGGCGCGGTCGTCCGCATCCGCGATGCTGCCGCGCACGTAGAGCGTGTCCCCGCCGGCCGCCCGGACCGCGTCGAAACACGCTTCCGCCGCGCTCTCCGGGCCGGACCCGATGGTTGCGATGTCAAATCCATCCTGCGCGAGACGTTCCGCGATGCCCCGCCCGATGCCGCGGGACGCGCCGGTCACCAGCGCGGTCTTGCCATGTGCCATGAAACGGTGTCCTCTCCTACCGTGCGGATCACTTGGGGAACCGGATTTCCGGCCGCCCCGCAAAGGTCGGATCTGTAAAATCCGGCCGATTCGAATATCCCTTTTATTTTAGCATAAATGAGGGGGACACCGC
>JAGOFF010000209.1 GCA_017997315.1 Clostridia bacterium | reverse complement strand
ACGGTCGAGCGCGGGTTGCGGCTGGTGGTCTTCTGGTCGATCGAAATGGCCGGAGACAACCCCTCAATCGAATCGACGTCCGGTTTTTCCATCTGACCGAGAAACTGCCTTGCGTAGGAGGATAGGGACTCGACATACCGCCGCTGTCCCTCCGCATAGATCGTGTCAAAAGCCAGCGAAGACTTGCCCGATCCCGAAAGACCGGTCAGTACGACAAAGCGGTCCCGCGGGATCGTCAGGTCGATGTTTTTGAGGTTGTGTTCCCGTGCGCCCCGGATCCGGATATCCTGTGTCATGTATCTCTCCCCGATCGCGTAAAAATCAGCAGAGTATAGTATATCACTTCGAAAGAGGAAGAAGCGGAACCAGGGAAACGGGGCTTGCGCTCGATCTTGCGGGCATGCTATAATCACCCCGCGACAAGCCCCACGGCCCTATGGTCAAGCGGTCAAGACGCCGCCCTCTCAAGGCGGAATCAGGAGTTCGATTCTCCTTAGGGTCACCAAAAAGAAACCGGTTCGATTGAACCGGTTTTTTTGTGCCCACCATATCCGTCATCCGGATATCCGGAACATCATCCGACGATGCAGCGCCCTTCCGGATACACCTTCTCACGGGTTTCCGGTTTCGCGCCCTGCATCAGGCTGATGGCGAACGAAGCCGGACCTATGCGGCCGATGATCATCGACAGGCTCAACGCGACCCAGGACGGTTCGGACAGGCCAGGGGTACCGGCGGAGGACAACCCGACGGTGCCGAACGCGGAGGTCGCCTCGAATAGAAGATCCAGTGTGGAGATCTTGCCGGATTCGAGCAGGGAATGCTCCGTAAAGGTCATGAACAGGGTTGTGAGGATGACCACGCTCAAGCCCAGCGCCAGGATCAGGAAGGACTTGTTGAAAATCGCGCGCGAGATCCGGTGCCGGAGGAGAATCGTATACTCGGAGCCGCGCAGCTCGGCGAAAACCGAAGCCAGCAGCAATGCGAACGTCGTCGTCTTGATTCCGCCGCCGGTCGATCCCGGGGAAGCGCCGATGAACATCAGCAGGGTCGTCATGATTTTCGAGCTGTCGGTCAGATTCCCCTGATCAATGCTGTTGAAACCCGCGGTTCGCGGGGTGGTCGACTGGAAGAAGGCGGCCAGGATCTTCTGACCGAACGGCAGTGTACCCAACGCGTTCTTTCCGGTGTTTCCGTACTCCGCGATGAAAAAGAACACCGTGCCGGATAGCAGGAGGATCGCGGTGGTGATCAGGACAAGACGGCTGTGGTACGGCAGCATCTTTTTCTTTGGATATTCAATGATGCTGCTGATGACAATGAAGCCCAGGCCGCCGAGGATCAGGAGGAAGCCCGTGACCAGGATGACCATCGGTTCTCCGTTCCATGCGGTCAGACTGGAGAACGGACCCGAAGCGGTATCCCCCAACAAGTCGAAACCCGCGTTGCAAAATGCGGAAACCGCCTGGAAAACCGCTTTGAACCCCCCTCTGGAAAAACCGAACGCAGGGATATAGCGGGACGCCAGGAGAATTGCGCCGACCATTTCTATGGAAACCGTAATCACGACGATGCGCCGGACAAGCTTGACAACATCGTTGAAGCTGAAGCTGGCCGTGGACTCCTGCGCAACGATCATGGTCTTGAAACCAAGCTTCCGGCGGGCGAGGACAAAGAAAAAGGTCGTGATCGTGATCAGGCCGAGTCCGCCGCATTGGATGAGCGACATGATGACAATCTGTCCGAAAAGAGTCCAGTGACTTGCCGTGTCAACCGTCACCAGCCCGGTAACGCAAACCGCGGAGGTCGACGTAAAGAACGCCCGGAGGAATCCGATGCTCTGGCCGTCCTTCGAAGCGGAAGGAAGCACGAGAAGAAGCGTTCCGATGGAGATCAGAAGCAGGAAGCTGATGGAGATGAGTCGGGCGGGCTTCAAGGCAAGTTCGCGAATATGGAGACTTTTGCCACCATGATGTTTTATCATACGAATCCTTTTGTCCGATCAACGGACCATCGTTTTCCAGATCCGGTCCTGTTCGGACTCGTCGCAGACCATGACCATGGTATCCCCCGCCAGCATCTGCAATGCGCCGGTCGGCATCTCGATCGATCCGTTGGCGCGCTTGCTGAACACCACTTTGCTTTCGCCGGGGAATTCATACTCCAGCAGGGTCTTTCCGACGGCACCCGACTCCGGGGACAGTTCAAACTCCACCAGCAGTTTGCGGGTTCCGGTCACCCGATACAGCAGGCGCATGCCTTCGTACTCGATTTCCTGCTCGATGATGTCCGCGACGAGCTGGGTGCCGCAATACACTTTGTCGACCCCCATGCGGATGAACATCTCCATGTTTTTCGGATTGTTGACGCGCGCCACGCAGGTCTTCACATGAAATGCGATTTTGGCCAGCTGGCAGGCGATCAGATTGTCCTCGTCCCGCCCGGTGACCGCAACCAGAACATCCGCATCCTCACAGCCGGCATGCTCGAGGATCTCCCGGTTCGTACCGTCCCCGTTGAACACCTGGACGTCCAATTCATCCGCCAGCCGTTCGCATTCCTCGAACTCCTGCTCGATGACCGTGATGTTCCTTTTTCCGCTCGGCAGGGTACTGATCAGATTGTATGCGACTTTGCCCCCACCCACGATGATGAGTCTCATCTTGTAGTCTTCCTTCCCGAATACAAAGACCGCGACGCCGGCTTCCGGCACCGCGTCTCGTCCCCCGACGTTCAGTTCTGTGCGCAGATCACGATGCTGTCGCCCGCCCGCACCTTCATGTCCGGATTGAACAGGAGCAGCCGATCGTCCCGCAGGATGCCGAACACGATCTGGTTCTGGTCAGGTTCCAACTTGGACAGCGTAAGCCCCTCGAGCCCGGCGGACGCGCGCACCGTCGTGAAACGGAGACTGCTGCCGAACATCCGGAACGATCCTGCCGCGTCTTCTCCGGAAATCGCGCTGGAAAGCCAGTCCACAACCAGACTGGTGGAGCAGACCGTGCGCACGCCGAGCGCCTCGAACGCATCCCGGTTGTCGGGATTCGCGATGCGCGCATAGACTTTCTTCATATTGAAAAGTTCTTTGGCGACCTCAGCGGTCATGATGTTCACATTATCGTTGCTGCTGACCGCGATCAGGACGTCCGCCGTCTCGGCTCCGGCGTTCTTCAGCACATCACGGTCGAACGGGATACCGCGTATCTTGATGCAGTCCAGGGGAATCGTCTCGAGGGCCGCGGCATCGCTGTCCACCAGAACAACGTCGTCGCCCTGCGAGATCAGCCGCGCCGAGAGGTGTCTGGCGACACGTCCGCTGCCGATGACGATGGCTTGCATGGAATCCCCTCGCTTTCGGGTCCGTTTTGACCAATACGCATAGAATAGCACAGAACCGCTGCGGCGCAAGCCGCATTGAGCGACTCCGCCCTGCCGGGCATCGGAATCCGGACCAGCCGGTCCGCCAGCGCGACGGCTTCGTCCGTGAGACCTGCTCCCTCGTTCCCGACCAGAAGGGCTCCGGGGGCCGCCAGTCCATGCGCCGTAAGTTCACCCCCATGCAGATGCGCCGCATACAGGATGCATCCTGCCTGCCGGAGCCAGTCGGCCGCTTCCCGAACGGACGCCGCCCGCAGAACCGGCAGATGGAACGTGGAGCCCATGGCGCTGCGGATCGCCTTGGCGCGGTAGGGATCCGCCGTCCCGGGCAGGATGACGACTCCGTCGAATCCCATTGCGTCCGCGGTCCGTATCATGGTTCCCACATTGCCCGGATCCTGGACGTTCTCCAGTACCAGATACCGGCTGCCCGCGCATACGGATTCCTCGAGCCGGGCGGCTGAGGGCCGTGTAAAAACCAACGCCGCTCCCTGGGGATTCACTGTATCCCCCAAGGTCCTGAACAAGGCGTCGGACAGGAGGACGATCTCTGTGCCCGGTGAGGCAAGGGAAGCGATTTCGTCACGGCGGGCCGGATCGAGGCGGTCGGAAAAGACAAGACACCGGGGTTGAATCCCGGACTGAAGTGCATCCCGGCACAACCGGAACCCCTCGAGCAGTACGGACTCCCGAGCCGCCGCGCCGCTCTCCGCCGCAATCGCGGCGAGTCTGCGGAACACGGGATTCTGCCGGCTGGCGATCTCGCGAATGATCAACACCTCCGATGGTGCCGGAATGCGGGAAGGGACGGGCGAACCCGTCCCTCACATGCGTTC
>JAGOFF010000208.1 GCA_017997315.1 Clostridia bacterium | reverse complement strand
TGCCGCGGACCTCCGCCGGGCGCTCGACATGATCCGCGCGGCCAAGGCCCCGGTGATCGTCATGGGGGGCGGCGTCGTGCTGGCGGATGCGTGCGGACTGTGCATCGAGTTCGCGGAGCGCATGGGCATCCCGGTCATCACGACCTACATGGCCAAGGGCTGCATTCCCGCGAACCATCCGCTCAACGCGGGGATCGCGGGCATCCAGTGCGGGCAGCCGATCGGCAACAAGGTGTTCCTCGATTCCGACCTGGTCATCGGGATCGGAAACCGGTTCACCGACCGGCACACCGGGGCGCTTCCGGTGTACCGCGGCGACCGGAAGTTCATCCACATCAACATCGAGGAAGCGGAACTGGGCAAGATCTTCCCCGCCGACCTCGCGATCCGTTCGGACGCAAAGGCCGCGCTGCTCATGCTGCTCGAAGAAGCCTCGAAACTCCCTGCGCAGGCGCCCGCCGGCCGGGTCGCCGCGCTGCCGGCGCTCCGTGCGGAGCTGCGGCGCAAAACCGACTACGACAATATGCCGATCATGCCCCAACGCGCGTTCGAAGAGATGAACCGGGCATTCGGGGACGACGTGATCTACACGACCGGCTGCGGGATCACCCAGATCTGGTCCGGTCAGCTCCAGGAAGTCAACCGTCCGCGGCGCTACCTGCCCTCGGGCGGAGCGGGCACGCTGGGGTATGACATTCCGGCGGCATTCGGCGCGATGGTCGCGACCGGGGGCAAAACCAAGGCGGTCGCGGTCATGGGGGACTTCGGTTTCACGTTCCACGTCCAGGAGCTCGCGGTTGCGGCCAAGTTCGGGATGCCGCTCATCGTGGCGATCATCAACAATGCCTATCTCGGCCTGATCCGCCAGAACCAGAAGTACGCGTTCGGATACGAGTACGCGGTCGAGATGGCGGAGAACCAGGGGACGATGGACTACGTCAAGGTCGCCGAGGGATTCGGCTGCGCGGGCGAACGGGTGTTCGATCCGGCGGAGCTGCCCGCGGCGTTCAAGCGCGCGCTGGAGTCCAAGGTGCCCTACGTGGTGGACATCGTCTGCGAACCCACCGCGGACTGCTCCATGGGCGGCGACATCGAACACGTCCGGGAATTCCGGTAAATCCGGCCGATACGCGGAAATGCCTGACCTGCGTCAGCCGGTCAGGCGTTTTGCGTTTTTGTCCCGTCCCGGGAATTTGGGTTAATCCGGTGAAATCCATGTATAATGCGAAACTGTAACACAACAGACGGACGAGCGGAAATCCAAGCGATGCGGGCGGTGGAGTGAAGATGGACAACAAGCTGGCCAAGAGCAACCAATCTCTGGAAAAAGCGCTGCAGATCATCGAATTCATGGCGGATTACCGGAAACCCGCGCGTCTGCAGGACATCGCGGAGGCGTTGGAGTATCCCGCCAGCACCGTGATCCGCTACCTGGCGACGCTGTCCGCCTGCCGCTACGTCAAGCAGGACCCCGAAACGCTCCGGTACTCCCTGACACTCAAGCTGTCCAAGATCGGGAACATGGTGAGCGCCCAGTACAACATCCGCGATTTCGTCAAACCTTATCTCCTCGAACTGGTCGAGAAAACCGGGGAGTCCGCGTGCCTGGCCATCGACGAGCACCATCAGGCGGTCTACGTGGATGTCGAGAGCGGTCCGGACAACGCGTTGCGCGTGATGCAGCGCATCGGCAAGGAAGCCCCCCTGTACTGCACCGGCGTCGGCAAGCTGCTCCTGCTCAACTACGGCAGGGACGAGCTTGAAACGATCGTCCGGGAGGAAGGGTTGGTCCGCCTGACCCACAACACCATCACGGACAAGGAAAAACTGCTGTCCGAGCTGGAGAAGGTTTCGAACGACGGATACGCGATCGACGACGAGGAATGCGAGCTGGGCGCGCGCTGCGTGGCCGCCCCCATCCGCGACTACACCGGCAGGACCGTGGCCTGCATCAGCGTGTCGGGTCCGGTCAGCCGGATGACGCTCCAGAAAATCCCGCTGGTGATCGCGCACACGACGGAAATCGCGGCGCGGATCTCGACGGAGCTGGGTTTCGGGAACGCCTGACCCGCAGAGGCCGGGACTCGACGGTGACAGGGACGGTCCGCAGGGCCGTCCTTTTTGCATGCCGCAACCGGCCATCACGGATTGCGGACCCTGCCGCGGAATGACACAATGGAGTCGGAAAGACGTCCGGAGGCGGAAAAGCGCGGCCGGACGAATGAGGAGGAACCATGGGCATCAAGGTCGCATTCATCGGAGCCGGCGGCGTCGGGTTCACCCGCACGCTGCTCACCGACATCCTGAGCGTCCCGGAACTGCGGGACATCCAGGTGTCGTTCACCGACATCTCACAGAAAAACCTCGACATGGTCACCGCGCTGTGCCAGCGCGACATCGACAGCAACGGCCTGGACATCCGGATCCACGCCACGACCGACCGTCGCGAAGCGCTGCAAGGCGCGAACTATGTGATCAACGCGGTCCGGGTCGGCGGACTCGACGCGTTCAGGCTGGATATCGACATTCCGCTGCGCTACGGAGTCGACCAGTGCGTGGGCGACACCCTGTGCGCGGGCGGCATCATGTACGGCCAGCGCGGGGTCCCGGTGATGCTGGACTTCTGCCGGGACATCCGTGAAGTCGCGGCCCCGGGCTGCCGGCTGCTCAACTACTCGAACCCCAACGCGATGATGACCTGGGCGGCCAACAAGTACGGCGGAGTGGAGACGATCGGGCTGTGCCACGGGGTCTACCACGGCCACCGCCAGATCGCGGCCGCGCTCGGACTCCCGCATAACGAAGTGGACATCGTGTGTGCCGGGATCAACCACCAGACGTGGTACATCCGCATCCAGCACAAGGGCAGGGACCTGACGGGCGACCTGCTGGCGGCGTTCGAGCGGGATCCGGATCTCGCCCGCACGGAAAAGGTCCGCATCGACATGCTCCGCCGGTTCGGATACTACTCCACCGAATCCAACGGGCACTTGTCCGAATACGTGCCCTGGTACCGTAAACGCCTGGACGGGATCGGGGAGTGGATCAGTCTGGACCGCTGGATCAACGGGGAGACCGGGGGATACCTGCGCGTCTGCACCGAGACCCGGAACTGGTTTGAGACCGACTTCCCCAACTGGATGAAGGAACCGCCGAAGAAGTACGACGGCACTGACCGGAGCACCGAACACGGCTCCTGGATCATCGAGGGCCTCGAGACCGGCCGGGTCTATCGCGGGCATTTCAATGTCATGAACCGGGGATGCATCACAAACCTCCCGGACGAATGCGTCGTCGAGGTGCCGGGCTATGTCGACGGCAACGGGGTTTCGATCCCGCGCGTCGGGGATCTCCCGCTCGGGTGCGCCGCGGTCTGCAGCTCATCCGTGTGGGTGCAGCGGCTGGCGGTCGAGGCCGCGGTCGCAGGGGACGACGCGCTGCTGCGGCAGGCCCTGATGATGGACCCGCTGACCGGCGCGGTCTGCACAACCCCCGAGATCGCGCAGATGGCGGACGAACTGCTGACTGCGCAGGCGCAGTGGCTGCCCCAGTACGGGACGGCGATCGCCACCGCCGCGGACCGGCTGGAGCGCGGACGGCGCGAGGGGACCCTGCTGCCGACCCGCGAAGGATTCGAGGGCTCCAACCGTCTGCATGTCAAGACGGTGGAGGAGATGGCGGCGGACGCCGCCCGTACCCGCACGCTGTCGGGCAAGACGGACAAAGGCTGACAATACGGGACAACCGGCCGGCGGCCGGTTCGGGTGACCTGGCGAGGGAGGCGAGCGCATGACGATCGGCGGCATCTGCTATGTGACCCGTGACGTGCCTGCGATGGCGTCGTTCTACGCCGCGGTCCCGGGCGTACCCTCGGAGGGGGACGCCCGGCACGCCTGCGTCGGGATCGGGAGGCAGCACATCACGTTCCGCCACCCGTCCATCATGGAGGAAATGGCTCCGGGATCCGCGGCGGGCGCGGGTCCCGGAGCGTTTACGCCCGATGTTCAGGTTGCGGACGTCGACGCGGAGCATGAACGCATAACGGCGCTCGGAGCCGTGATCATCGAGCCGCCCGCTTCGTATCCGTGGGGTTCGCGTTCCATGGAATTCCGGGATCCCGCCGGCAACATCATCAACTTTTTCCAGCGCATATAGAGCAGGCCGACCGGCGGCCGGCCGATTCGCCGTGACCGCCGGCCTCTCACGGAAAGCAGGCCCCCCATGGTGAGAATCGACCGGA
>JAGOFF010000207.1 GCA_017997315.1 Clostridia bacterium | reverse complement strand
CGATCAGATGGTCCATCAGGGAAGACATGCCGGACCGGTTGTCCACCAGCAGACTGGTCGTCCCAGGGACCTCCGTGCCTGACGACAGGACCGGTCGTCCGGTCGCCACCAACGGCGCGCAGAACTCCCGGATCCGGACGTCGCCGACATAGTTCCCGATCTGGCTGGAAAGCACATAATACCCATCCGCCGGGAATCGTCGGAGCAGGTCGTAGACGATGTTGTGCTGGAGTTCGGTGCCGGGATTGTCGATGGATCGCCCTTCGAATGCGACCAGATTCACATCCGCGTGATCGGCGGCGCGTGCCGCCTCCACCCACAATTGGCGGTTGTAGTTGCCCTCGAGATCGGAAATCGCCGCGCTGATGGTTTTACGTTTCATCGGGCTGCCCCGTGCGCGTTGCATGCGCGCTTATGCACAATGAATCGGCGTTATGCATCAGGTTACACTAGAAAGTAACACAACGCGCGGGAGTTGCATAGTATATAGTGTTGTTTTTTCCTTGAAAACTACACATCCGGCACATGCTCGGCCGTCGCGCGCGGACCCCGGCCGGTTTATGCGATAATGGAACCGACAGACGGCCGGGAGCATCCGAACCGATAGGGGGTCGACGGCATGGGAAAGACGGTTCTTGACATCCGCGGCGGGCGGTTTTTCATCAACGGGCGCGAGACCCATTCCGATCCGTCCGGAACATCGGGCACGGAGGCCCCCGCGCGGGGCCGGCTCCCGAACGCCCGGTTCATCCAGGGCATCTTTGACGATGCGTCCGGACGCGGCCGGTATGCGCGGTTCGGATATGACCGCTTCGATCCCGAAGAGAACACCGACCGGCTGATCGCTGCGTTGCCCGCCTGGCGAAGTCATGGACTGCTGGCCTTTACGGTCGGATTCCAGGGCGGGGGCCCGTGCTTCACGATGGACAGCGCAACGATCGACAACAACCCTTTCGGGAGTGACGGCCTCCGGCTGGACAAGGCGTATGCCGCGCGCATGGACCGGTTGATCCGCGCCGCGGACGCGCTTGGAATGGTCGTGATCGTGAGTTTCTTCTACTTCATGCAGTCCTGCCGGCTGCAGGACGACATCGCGGTGCTTGACGCGGTGCAGACCGGAGCGCGCTTCCTGCGCGACGGAGGATACACCAACGTCATTCTCGAAGTCGCGAACGAACACGACCTGCCCGCCCCGTGCGGGCGAAACCACCCGCAGATCCTGACGTCCGAGGGCATGGTGTCGCTCATTCACCTCGCCCGGGAGGCATCCGGCGGGCTGCCGACCGGCTGCAGCCGCCGGGGCGGATCGGTCGATCCGGATATCTGCGCCGCCAGCGACGTCGTGCTGATCCACGGCAACGGGTGCACCCGGCAGGGGCTGCACGACCTGATCCTTCGGGCACACCGGTACGCTCCAGACAAGCCGGTGGTGTGCAACGAGGACTCCCCCGCGCTCGGACAGATGGATGTCGCGCTGCGTGCGGGCGCGTCCTGGGGTTACTACAACAACCTGACGAAACAGGAGCCGCCGGCGGATTGGGGGATCACGCCGGGCGAAGACCGGTTTTTCGCGCTCCGGACCGCCCGGTCCGCGGGCATCGCGATCCCTGATCCGCCGGAGCGGGAGCAGTTCCTGCTTCAGGGCGCGGAACCGCATGAATACGATTCAGGCCGCCGGTGGATCCGGCTGGCATCCCTGTACCCGGAACGCATCGACCGGATCGAGTTCTTCCGGGACGGGGCCCCGGCCGGGATCTGCTACGACGAGCCGTTCACGCTCGGATTCCGGTCCAACTGGAACCAGGATGCGGTGAAGTGCGGTCCGGAAGAGGTCTGGACCGCGCGGGTCCACCTGCGGGACGGGCGCATCCTGACCGCCTGATCCCGGTTTCCGGATTCCGGGCAAAGCGGTATACTGACGAAGACAAGGGGGTGTCGCCGGATGGACAAAGAAACCCGTATGGCCGCGCGGACGGGATGGTTTCGCATCGCCAACCTGCTGGCCTGGTTCGCGATGATCGCGGTCAACATCCTCGCCAACGCGCTCCCGATCGGCGGGACGACCACCGGCGCGGTCTCCGACGCCTATCCCAACCTGTTTGCCCCCGCCGGGATCACGTTTTCGATCTGGGGCCTCATCTATATTCTCCAAGGGATGTTCGCCCTCGCCCCGTTCGGGGTGTTCGGCGGCAGGGCCCCGATCCGGGCGGACATCGTCCGTTCCGCGAGTCCGCCGTTCCTCTTTTATTGCGCCCTCAACGCGGGCTGGCTCCTGGCATGGCACCACGATCTCATCCCGCTTTCCATGGCGCTCATGGTCCTGCTGCTTGTCTGCTGTGCCTGGGCATACCGGGTGATGGAGCGGTTCCAGCCCGTGATGCGGATCCCGGACAAGGTTTTCGTGCGGCTCGGCTTCCGCGTCACGTTCGGGTGGATCACGGTCGCAACCGTCGCGAACGCGGTCACTCTGCTGGTTTCGCTCGGCTGGGGCGGCTGGGGGATCGATCCCCAGGTCTGGCTGATCCTGGTGCTGACCGCCACGCTGGCGATCGGTCTTGCGGTCACGCTGCAGGGCAGGGACGCGGCGTACGGCATGGTCATCCTGTGGGCGTATCTTGGTATCCTGTTCAAGCATATCTCCGCCTCCGACGGCGGATTCGGCCGTCGGTATCCGTCGGCGCTCATCTGCCTCATCTTCTGCCTGATCCTCCAATTCACCGCGGTGATCCTTGCGATCCACCACAGCCGGCATCGCGCGGGCAAGATGCCGGAAGCCCACCTGCTCGACTGACGGGCGGGCGGGTGCGGACGCCGCGGGAGTCCGGCGGATGACGCCGGTCGGCACGCTGATTGTCTTCATCCACGGAATCTGCGGCAGCGGTGCGCAGATGGCCTCCCTCGCTGCCGGGACCGCCCGGGCAGGGGAGGACACCCTCTTATTGACCCTCCCGGGGCATGGCGGGGATACGGACGCGTTTGTCCGCGCGGTTCCGCCGCAGTGGCGGGACGCGGTGGACACCGTGGTACGGGAGAACCGTGAGAGGTACCGGCGGGTGGTCCTGGTCGGGCACTCCCTGGGAGCTCTGCTGGCGTTCGGCGCGGCTGCCCGCGGCGGGGTGGACGGGATCGTCGCGCTCGGCACGCCGATGGGGATGCGGACCGGCTGGTTCCAGATCCGCATGGGTCTGCGCGTCGCGCTGGGAAATCCCTGCCGGGACGACCCCGTCGTCCGCGTGTACCGGGAAGCGCGCGGCGTAACGGTGCGGGGAGCCTGGGACTACCTGCGCTGGCTGCGGGTGTATGTCCGGCTGCTGCGCGAGGTCGGACGGACGCGCCGTCTTCTCGGAGACATATCCTGCCCGATCCTGCTGATCCAGTCGGACCGCGACGAGGCGGTATCCCGGCGGAGCGCGGAGCGGATCGCCGGCGCGCTGCGCGGCCCGGTCCGGATCGTGCGGCTCCCCCGATCGCGGCACGCCTGGACGGAGGCGGCGGACAAGGAGATCCGCGACCGGGCGATCCGGGAGTTCATCGACGGATTGGGCGGGACAGGGGACGGGAGTCAGGCGGAAGGATCCACGCAGTTTTCGGAGAAGACCAGCACGGTGTAGTTCTCGGGCGCTTCCAGCGTCCTCTGCGCACGGGCGACGTACTCCGGTTCCGTTGCGGACAGGTTCCTGTACTCGGCCTCGGACAGCAGCAGGAACCAGGCTTCACGGCCGGGTTCGGTTTCATACCAGGTCCGGTTGCTCTGGTACCGGTACGGACGCGGTTCGGCATTTTCGATCAGGACCGGCGCGACCCGGACGTCCCCGTCGGACTGGATCGTGACCGAAGACGCGTTCCAGAACGTCGCGTATCCTTGATCCAGACCCTGCTCCTCCAGATAGGCCCCGAGCCGGTAATACAGGTTGACCTGCCGGATATCCGCCGGGGTGGAGACCACCTGCGCCCCGGCGGTCAGGCAGTACAGCGCCAGAGGGAGGACCACCGCCGCGGAAAAACGGTGCAGCCGGACATCCCGCCACAGCTCACGCGCAAGCGCGACCGAACACAACGCCGCGGTAAAGACCAGCGGGGAGAGACGCCAGTTGACGTTGGAGATCTGCCCGAACACGTAGGCGAACACGATCGCTCCGGACAAGCACAGGTGCGCGAGGACGAGCAGTCGGACGCCGCGTTCCCGTATACGGCCGAGCATGCCGGCCAGGATCAGCGGGGCGACGGCCAGCACGGCGGCGCCCGGGAA
>JAGOFF010000206.1 GCA_017997315.1 Clostridia bacterium | reverse complement strand
ATGTTGGTGTTGAGCAGCGTCTCGTAACCTTCGCGGCCGCCCCAGAAGACGTAGCCGTTGCCGCCGAGCTTGACGGTCAGGTCGAGCGCCTTCTTGATCTGGCCCGCGGCGAACGCGAACACGTCCGCGTTGGGGGCGGTTCCGGCGCCGTGCGCGAAACGGGGATTGGAGAACATGTTCGCGGTGCCCCAAAGGACTTTTTTGCCGTACTTTTTATTGAGTTCGAGGAGCAGGTCCGAGATCTCGTCAAGCCGGGCGTTGGACTCGGCCAGCGTGGCGCCCTCGGGGGCGATGTCCCGGTCGTGGAAGCAGTAGTATTCGATGCCGAGTTTGTCCATCAGTTCGAACGCGGCATAGGCCTTGTTGCGCGCGCTCTCCATCGGGTCCGAGGAGCCGTAGTCCTTTTTCAGCGTGCCGACGCCGAACATGTCGGAGCCCTCGGCCACCATGGTGTGCCAGTAGGACATCGCGAACTTGAGGTGCTCGCTCATCTTCTTGCCGGCGATGATCTCGTTCGCGTTATAGTACTTGTACGCGAGCGGATTCTTGGACTTGCTGCCTTCGTAAGGGATTTTGGCGATGCCGGGATAGAATTCGGTCATGGTCTGAGCCCTCGCTTTCGTTTTCTCTTCGAACAAGATCCCGGATTCCGCGTTGCGGCTGCCGGGACCCGATCTCCACTGCTCGTTTGATTATAGCGGTTTCACGCCGGTCGTGTCCATGATATCCCGGCCGTATCGCCCGGACTGTGACCTGCCGCACACTCTGGATATCCCGATGGTGATGACGGACAGGGAATATGATAGTTGCCCTTTACAACCTGTATGAATACTGCAGCTTGTCAGAGCCGGGAAGCGCGGCCCCGCCTTTCTCCTGCATAAACCGCAGAAACCGGCGAATGTTCCGCCGCCTCGGCATACGCAGACGCATATGCTGACCGGATATACGGCATTTCCGTCTGTTGTGATATACAACATTCAAAAACGCCCCGCCACACCATGCCTCGCGCCTCCGGCGTATAATCCGGAGTGAAAAGCATATCCATCCGGGAGGGACCCCTCATGTCCGAGACCGACAGCCGCCGTATCATCCTCACCGCCGATCCCGCCGACGCCCGGGACATCTACGAACTCCAGCTCGCCGCCTACGCGACCGAGGCACTGCTGTACGACAGCCCCATCCCTCCGGTCGTCCAGTCGTGGGAATCCGCCGAGGCGGACTTTCCCCGGTGGCATGTGCTCAAGCTGGTCGAGGACGGGCGCATTGCGGGCTCGATCCGCGGCCGGATGGAGGACGGGGCATGTCAGATCGCCAAGCTCATGGTGCATCCGGACGCCCGCGGGCGGGGCCATGGCGCGGCGCTGCTCGGGGCGGTCGAGGAGGCGTTCCCGGGTGTTCCGTACGAGTTGTTCACCGGGGACCGGAGCCGGTTCAACATCGATATGTACCTGCGTCACGGATACCGGATCCTCCGGACCGATCCGGATGCGGGACTCGTGTTTTTCCGCAAGGACGGACAAGCCGGGACTTGATCCGGCAGGTATCCTGAACATGACGGCCGAACCGGGCAGGATCCGGTACGGCAGGGGAGGCAACCAGGATCGTGGACTACCGTGCCGTCATCCAGGAGAGCCTCGACCGGATCGAGGAGCAGGTGCGCGGGGACATCAGCGTCGACCGGCTTGCGTCGCACGCCGGCTTCTCGCCCTACCACTACTACCGGATCTTCGAAGCCTATGTCGGGATGCCCGTGATGGAGTACATCCGCCGCCGCCGTCTCGCGCACGCGGCGTTCGCGATGGCGCACACCCCCCGGCTGATCGACATCGCGGTCGAATTCGGCTTCGAGACCCACGCCGGCTTCACCAGAGCCTTCCACCGCTGCATGGGCGTCCCGCCCGAGCAGTACCGTCGCCACACCGCCGCCGTCCCGCCGCAGCGGATCGTGCTGCGCACCCTGGCCCGGTACATCCACGAAGGAGGAATCGTCATGGAACCCAGAATCATCGCTAAGCCCGCCGCGCACATTGCAGGCATCTCCATCCGCACCACCCCGGTCGACGGACGGAACAACCGGGAGATCCCGGCCTTCTGGTCGGACAGCATGAAGGACGGATCCCTCGACCGGCTGCACGGACTGCCGGGCGTCGTGTCCCACAACGAACTCGGGATGTGCGTCGGCACGGACATGGAGACCGGGGAGTTCGACTACGTCATCGGACTGGAGGTCACGGACCTGTCGGCCGTGCCGGAGGGCTACTACCGGTATGAGCTCCCGGCCTGCACGTACGCTGTGTTCACCACGCCACCGGCCGATTCGGACCGGTTCTCCGCCACGATCCAGGGCACGTGGCAGTACATCTACTCGGAATGGTTTCCGGCGTCCGGCTACGAGTTCGCGCCCGGCTGTCCGGACTTCGAGTACTATACCGAGCTGTCCGGCAAACCGGTCGGCGCGCAGTGCGACATCTACATCCCGGTGGTGAAGAAGGCGTAGTCACGGGGTCCGCCAACCTGTCGTCCAACGGAACTCCGTCCCGCCCGGGGCGGAGTTTTCGTCCGTCGCAAAACACGGAAAACAGGGACAAACATCATCCGGGATGCCGGTGTATCATGAAGACATCAGGCGACGGCGAAGGAATTGAACGGACTGCAGGGACATCATCCGACGGGCCATCGACCGGACCGAGGATCCGATCAAGGAAGAGATCCGGATCGAGGCTCCATTTACGGTATTGCCGGAAAGGAGCAATCGTCATGGAACCGGTCATCGTCATCCTGGAGACCACCCATATCGTCGGATTCGTCCTCCACACGACCTCCGAGGACGGCCGGAACATCCGGGACATCCGGGATTTCTGGGCTTCCTACAACCGCGGCGGACTGGCCGGCCGGCTGGGGGCGCTGCCCGGCATCGTCTCCCGCGACGAGTACGGCATCTGCGTCCATCCGGACATGGACTCTGCGGAGTTCGACTATGTCATCGGAGTCGCGGTCTCCGATCCCGACGCGGCTCCGGCGGATCTGTACAGGCTGGATCTGGCGCCCTGCCGATATGCGGTCTTCGAATCCCCGTCCCTTGACGCCATTCCGGGAACCTGGAGATTCATCCTGCACGAGTGGTTCCCGACGTCCGGGTATGAGTTCGCTTCCGGACATCCGGATTTCGAGCGCTACCGGATCCTCCCGGGGAAGGACATGCCGACGTGCGACATCTACGTTCCTGTCGTCGCGGATACATGACCGGTTCCTTCGGAACCAGTTCCCAGCGGATACCGTACGCGGCAATGTGTAGTGAGCGTATGGCAGATCCGTATGCATGAGAAGTATCGGGAGACCGCCGATCGGATCCGGAAGGTCGCGGAGAAGGACCGCAACATCAGGGGGGTCGTGATCCTCGGATCCCAGGTCCGCGCGGATCAGCCCGGGGATGAATGGTCCGACCTGGACGCGCTGGTCTTTGCCGACGACCCATCGGTATTCATCGACTCCGACGAATGGCTCGGTTTGTTCGGGCGAGTCGCGTGCATTAGCCGCGAGATTGTGGATCTGTCATGGGTCCCGCTGACCTGGCATGTAAGAAGGGTGCTTTACGACGACAACCGGGCGCTGGACTTCAGCATCATGCCCTTCGACCGCCTGAAAGATGTCCTGGAGATCAACAGGGAGATCCATTCCCTGGGATATCAGGTCCTGTATGACGGCACCGGTGCGGATCTCTCTTCACTCGTGGAGAAAAGCGTTCAGGACTATCGGAAACCGGTCGGAGCCCCGATGACCGCGGCAGAACTCACGGAACTGACAAACGATATCCTGTTTTCCGTGGTCTATGCGTTCAAGAAAATCAAAAGGAAAGAATTGTGGGTTGCGGTCAGCGAGATCAACGGCCGCATCGGCGGCATGATGCTGCGGTTGACGGAGGCGTACAACACCGTCGTTGCGGGACGGTCCGGCATCATCGACTATGACGGGAGGTTTCTGGAACAACGGACGGACGGAAACGTCCTGTCCCTGCTTGGATCCTGCTTTTCCAAGTACAACGAGGAATCCGCCGTCCGCGCCTTGGAAGGCATCCTCCATGCAACCGACCGCCTCAACGCGGAGCTGTGCATAAAAATCGGGAGTGCGGGGTGTGAGCAGCCGATCGGGGCGGTATGGAAACTGTTCCATGAAATAAAGAATGGAGAGGACACGGAAGCGGGCACGGATCTTCCCGGTTGACGGGCGTCCCGCGGTCCTCCTTGCGGATTCCGCCCCGACGG
>JAGOFF010000205.1 GCA_017997315.1 Clostridia bacterium | reverse complement strand
GTGTAGTCGATCCCGCTTTGTTCGTATCCGAAGCTGTCCGCCCTGGCATACAGCAGCCGGAAAGCCGAGGATTTGACGGTGACGCATTTCTGGTAGAAGCGGATGATCGCAGCGGCTTTGCCGGCACGGATGCCCGCGTCGTTGATTTCACTGTGCACCAGCACGGACAGCGCGTCCGCATTGCTTTTTTCGACTGCGTCGAAATACAGCGTCGCGTAGGATTGGATGGAGAGCGCGCCGTCGATCCAGTCCTTGGAAAACACGTACTGGCCGTCCTCCTGGCGGTGCAGGTAGACCGCAAACCGCTCCTGCGAACCGTCGGTTGTCTGGTACAGGATCCAGTACCCGGACATGACCTCCACCAGATACCGGTAACGCGGGGAGTTGCTCAGGATCTCCTCCCGCACGGAGACGATTTCATCCTCCTCCATCGCGACGTACGCCGTGATCTTGCCGCGGATCCCACTTCGGAGCAGGGAGACGTACTGATAGAACGTATCCGGATCGACGCCCGGGCGTTGACTTTCCGGAATCTCCCCGTACATCTCATCGAACTGCGCATCGCTGAGGATCATGTCGATCAGCCGCTGGATCAGCTGGCTGTCGCTGACACCCGCGGAGCCCGGCCGTGTCGCCGCCTCCGTGGAGGCCGATGTCCCGATTGCCGAAGGATCCGTCGCAGAGGCAGCCGTGGTCGAACGCGGAAACAGTCCGATCCCGGACAACGCGTTCACGCCGAAATAGACCGCGCCGCCGATCAGGGCGAATGCGGCAAGCGCGGCCGCTGCCGTACCGGCAGTGCGCAGGAAACGTTTCCTCGGGGTTCCTTTCATGCGGTTCGACCTCCGGGGCGGTGGACGGAAGGGCTTCCTCCATTATAGACACGTGGACGGACTATTCCAAGGAAAGCCCGTTCCGGCCGTTCTCCGGTGTGCTGAAGCGCCTTGCGAACTTGATCCGCGCACGGCGGATCGCATTGTCCACCGATTTGGCGTCCCGCCCCAGAAGCGCGGCGGCCTCCCGGTAGCTGCGGCGCGCGAGCAGCAGCCGGATCGCCGAGCGCTCCAAAGCGGTCAGCTCCTGATCGATGAACGTCTCGATGTCCCGTGCTGATTCCCGGGAGATCAGTCTCCGCTCCGGATCGACCGCCGTCCGGTCCGCATACTGGTCGAGCAGGCTCATGGCCTCCTCCCCGTCACGGTCGGGAATCCCCTGCAGAGACAGGGAATCGTTGAGCGGGCGGTGCTTCTCCCGGAGGGAAGCCCGGACCGCATCGGTGATCTGCGCCGCGACACACTGCGAGGCAAACGTCCGGAACGACGCGCCCCGCTTGGAGTCATAATCGCGGATCGCCTTGAAAAGCCCGATCATCCCTTCCTGGACGACATCCTCATGGTCGGATCCGACGATGTACATCGAGGCGGCACGGCTGCGGACCAACGGTTTGTACCGGGTCAGGAGAATGTCGAACGCCTGATCCTCACCCGCCTGCGCGCGTGCGATCAGATCGGCGTCCGTATCCGCCGGGCCGCTACTCATCCGTTCAGACCCCCTGTTTTGCGATCCGGCGTCTGCGGACCGCCTCGAAGACGACGATACCCGTCGCCACCGCGACGTTGAGCGAGTTGACCTTTCCCAACATGGGAATCCCTACGAGGAAGTCGCAGTGCTCGCGGACCAGCCGACCCAGCCCTTCGCCCTCGCTGCCGACCACCAGTGCGGTCGGACCGTTGTAGTCCGCGGCGTCATAGAGGGTTTCCGCTTCCGCAGCCGTTCCGGTGATCCAGAAACCGTCTTTCTTCATGGCTTCCAGCGTGGCGACGACATTCACCACCCGCGCGACCGGTACATGTTCGATGGCGCCTGCGGAAGCCTTGGCGGTCAGGGCGTCCAGCCCGACGGAATTCCGTTCGGGAATGACAACCCCGTGGACGCCCGCGGCGTCCGCGATCCGCAGGATGGACCCCAGATTGTACGGATCCTTGAGCTCATCCAGCACGAGGACCAGAGGCTCTTCCCCTTTCTCCCGCGCCGCGGCGACAAAATCCTGCCATTCCGAGTAGGAGTGGGCGGCGGCCTGGGCGATGACACCCTGGTGCCCTTTGGAGAACGCCATGCGGTCCAGCGCGTCCCGTTCGACTTCCATCACGACGGCGCCGGCTTCCCGCGCCTGGGCGGCCAGTCGGCTCAGAATGGGATCCAGCCGCTTTCCTTTGGGCTTGAGGATCCATACTTTGTTGATGGTCCGGCCCGCGCGGAGCGCTTCCTGCACCGGATTACGGCCCTCGATCCAGCCTTCCGGCATGACGCGGGTTTCCACCGGCGATTCCGATGCGGAGACGGAAGCGGCGGGTTCGTACTTCCGGTCCGTCCGGTCGGACGGTATGGCGGTAACCCCGGCCTTTTCCCGGTATTCCTGTCCTTGGCGCGGAGCCCGGGCGGCATGCGCCGGCTTGTCGCCGCGCGGGGCGTACGACCGCGCCGGCCGCCGTTCGTCCGATCGCGGCGCATCGCCGCGCGGGGCAAACGTACGGGGTGTACGGCGGTCGTCCGACCGTGGAGCATCGCCGCGCGGGGCAAATGTACGGGGCGTGCGGCGGTCGTCCGAACGCGGCGCTTCGCCGCGCGAGGTGAACGACCGTGCCGGGCGGCGTTCGTCCGATCGCGGGGCATCGCCGCGCGGGGCATACGTGCGGGGCGGGCGCCGGTCGTCCGGACGCGGCGCTTCGCCGCGCGGGGTGAACGACCGTGCCGGGCGCCTCTCGTCCGATCGCGGCGCTTCGCCGCGCGGGGCATACGTGCGGGGCGGGCGGCGGTCGTCCGATCGCGGGGCATCGCCGCGCGGGGCGTACGTACGGGGCGGTCGGCGGTCGTCCGGACGCGGCGCTTCTCCGCGCGGGGTGAACGAACGTGCCGGGCGCCGCTCGTCCGATCGCGGGGCATCGCCGCGCGGGGCATACGTGCGGGGCGGGCGGCGGTCGTCCGACCGCGCCGCGCCTCCGCGCGGGGCATACGTACGGGGGGTGCGGCGGTCATCCGCACGGGCCGGATCGGTCCGTCCCGTTCCGGCCGCCGGGCCGGGTTTCCTGGATGCGGCAGGGATCCGTTTCGGTTTCTTCCCTGCCAGCAGATCCTCTTTCGGCCCTTCCGGGGTCTTGTCAGTCGGACTTGCCATCTTCTCTTGCTCCTGTCTTTGTTGCGGGGCCTGTCGCGCAGGCCGCGAAAGCGGCCTGGATGAGTTCATCCAGGCGCTGGTCCTTGTTCTGAAGGTAGAGATAGCCCACAACGGCCTCGAATCCCGTGGCCATCCGATACTCCACCGGATCCGCGTTGCGCGGGCTGCTGGTTACGACATGGTTTCTCGCGCGGTGATATACCGCCTGTTCGTCTTCGGACAGTGTAGGCAGGACCGCTCTGGCCGCCTCGGCCTGCGCCCGGGCGCGGACCAGGGCCACCGCACGCGCATGCATCGCTCCCGACGGGCTTTTCATGCCGCCCGCCGCGTGCATCCGCGCCGCCAGCTCATATACCGCGTCGCCGATGTACGCCAGTACGCCGACCGGGATCTCCCGCAGATCGGTTCCCGTCGGCAGCCGGTTCACACGCGTCCCACTTTGGCGCCCTGCGGAGTGTCCTCGATCGTGAATCCGAGCGCCCGCACCCGCTCACGCAGTTCGTCGGCCCGTGCGAAGTCGCGGCTCTTCTTGGCGGCGGCACGCTCTTCGACCAGCCGCAGTATTTCGGCCGGGACATCCCCGCCTTCGGCGTCAAGGCCGATTCCCAGAACGCCGCAGAGTTCACGGATGGTTCCCGCAGCCGCTTCGAGCGCCGGCACGCCGACCGGTGCGTCCGCGAGCGCGGTATTGGCGGCCCGTACGAGTTCGAACACCGCCGCCAGCGCGTCCGCGGTGTTGAGATCGTCTTCCAGCGCCTCCACGAAACGTTCGCGGCAGGTTGACCGGCATGCATCCAGCGCGGTGTCCGCCTCCCTGTCCGCGGCCGCCGGTTCCCCGCGGCGCGCCGTGGCGGCAAAGTCCAGATTCTCCACGCAGTTCAGGATGCGCTGGAGTCCGCTCTGCGCCGCCGACAGCATCTCCGCGCTGTAGTTGATCGGCATCCGGTAGTGGGCGGACAGGAGGAAGAAGCGGATCACCGGATACGGGAACCGCGCGGCCACATCGCGGACCGTGAAGAAGTTGCCCGCGGCTTTGGACATCTTCTCATCGTCGATCGTAATGAACCCGTTGTGGAGCCAATACCGGGCAAACGGC
>JAGOFF010000204.1 GCA_017997315.1 Clostridia bacterium | reverse complement strand
TCCCTCTTCACGCTGGAGGGGGAGACCGTGGTGACGGTTGCGGACACGATCAAACGGGATACGAACAACTTCAGTCTGGGTGGCGGAGTCTATGCATGGAATGAACAGGTGCTGGACCTGGGTGACTGGGAGCGTTCGATCCCGGATCCGATCCGGCCGTATGTCACAGAAAGTTACTGGCAAGGGTTCGGTGTAGGATTCCATGCCGACGGCCGCACCGGGATTCTCGCGGTCTCGCTCAACGACGGCTGGATCGGGGGTCCCTGTACGGACACGGCCGGGGAAGTGATCGCGTTCACCAGCGGCGGGAATCCGCCGATGCTGTACGATATCGCGCTCGACACAATCGTGGCGCTCGATGCGGACCCGACCGTGGACTGGTTCCCGTACCGTACGGACAACGGTTTTATGTTCCTGCACAGTACGGCTGCGGAGGGCGGTCCGACGATGTCCATTGAAGCATTCTACGTGGATCTGGCGGAGGACTGAGGCTCGGGCGGCGCTGCTCCCGGTCGGGGCGGCTAGTACTCCACACCTTCGCGGGCCGGAATGCCGCGGTCATAGGGGTGCCGGATCGACTCGAACCGGGTGATGTAGTCCGCGAGCCCCGCGATTTCCCGGGGCGGTTCGTCGTGCCCGGTGATCACCAGCTCGACTCCCGACGCCGCGCAAGCCCGCGCGCTGTCCGCGAGTTCCGGCAGGGTGAGCGCACCGCCCGCCATCGCGTCCAGCACCTCGTCCAGCACGATCAGCCGGAGTCCGTCCGGCGCGGCGGCCCGTGCGGCCGCCTGTTCCCAGACCGCCCGGTTCGACGCGGGATCGAGGTAGGGATTGGGATGGAGCGTCTCGATCCCGGGTACATGCCGGACGGACCGGACCTCGCCGGACTGGCCGTCCTTGATGAACTGCACGACCAGCACCCGCCCGCCGTGCCCCGCCATCCGGAGCGCGAGCCCGAATGCCGAGCTGGTCTTGCCGCGGCCGTTTCCATACAGGATGTGGATCATAGAGTCTCCTTGCGCAGATACGCGTTGAGCCACAGCTCGTTCTCCCGTCCCGGCCGCGCGTCATGGGTGACGGCGAGCTCAAGCGGCTTCAGGGACGGGAGAGCGTCCAGGAACCGTCGGAAGGTGTTTTCATCGTAATCGTTGAAATACCGCCCGTTCCGCTCGCCCTCCTGGGTTCCGTACTTGAACGAGGCGTAGAAGACCCCGCCGGGCGCCAGCATCCCCGCGAGCCGGCCGACCACCCCGGACAGCTCCGCGCGCCGCACATGCAGCAGCGACGCGCAGGCCCAGATCCCGTTGAACGGCGCGTCCGGAGGCGGGAATCCCACGAACGTCGCCCGGATCACCCGGGCGCGCGACTGTTCTTCCTCCCCGAGCGCGGCGACCATCCGCGCCGCGGCCTCGACCATCCCGGCCGAGGCGTCGAAGGCGGTCACCCGATACCCCATCCGCAGGAACGCCGCGGTGTCCCGGCCGGATCCGCAGCCCGCGTCCAGCACCCGGCCGCCGGCCGGCAGTCCTCGCACGAACGGGGCGTAGGACGCGGACAGGTCGACCGCGAGCGTCTCGCGGACGAAGCGCGCGGCCTGTTCGTCGTAGTACCGGACGTTGTCGTCCATCGGGAGCGCCTCCTTGCGGCAGGGAATCCAGGGAAGGGTGCGCCTCTATCATACCCGACCGGACCGGTCCCGGATCGCACCCGTCCGCGCGAATTCGGACGGGGGGAGACCCTTGAACCGGCGGAACACTTTGCAGAAATAGAACGGGTCCTCGAATCCGCAGCGCGCCGCGACGTCCTTGACCGGGAACTCTCCGCTGACGAGCAGGTTTTCCGCGTGATCGACCCGGATGCGGTTGAGGTACTCCTTGACCGTCAATCCCGTCGCGTTCCGGAACACCGTCCCGAAATACGACCGGTTGAGCCCGATCCGGCCGGCCAGCGACCCCACGTCGATCGCGGACGAGTAATTCTCGTGCAGGTAGCGCACCGCCTTGACGACGTGCGGATCCATGTCGGGCGCGTCGTTGTGGAAATACAGGATCGCGAAGTACAGATGCAGGATCCGGAGCAGGATCGACCGGACCAGTATGCGGTACCCCGGACGTCTGCGCACCCAGACAGTGTTGAGCTCGTTGTACAGCGTCAGCAGGTTGTCGCGCACCCCGATCCGGGCGTATGCGGGAAACGGAACCGAGGCGTCGAACCCTGCGGTGTCCCGCAAAATCATGTTGCAGGCGAACAGGCACATGGGATCGTCCGGATCGGTGCCGGCCTGGATCGTTCCGCCGCGCGGAACGCAGATCATGTCGCCCGGGCCCGCATCGAGGACGGTTCCGTTCACGATAAAGGTGCCGTGTCCGCGATAGACATAGGTCAGATCGACAAAATCGACCGTTGCGGTCGGAATGCGCCAGGTGGGAGTACAGTGCCGATGGATGAAATTCCGGAGATCCGGGACGAGATCATCGTAGTCCACTCCGCCGCTCCCTTCCGATCGGACTCTAGAGTCCGTCCATGCGGATGCCGCCTGTCTCTGTATGGAGTATATCCGATCCCGGATACGGAAAACGAAACGGCACCAAATATGCACGTATTTCCATCCCGTAAATCTATGCAACCTGTCGCCTGAAAACGGCCGAGAGACGCACGGAGTAGGGGTATTTCAACCATTCCAGTTTCTGGGATGTACATATGAATTGCTTGTGCGATCTTTTAGTTCACTTCTAAAACATCTGGAATATGTCCAGTGAATCGGCTTTTCTCCATGTCCGCATACGGATGGGAACCATAAGATGAACCTATGTCCGTGGAGAACCGGACGATCCGAAAAGCCAGGTCCATTTTCAGAGAGGAGAAAGAGGCATGAAGAGATCCCTGACCCGTATGGCGCTGCTGCTGGTGCTCAGCATGCTGGTCGGATTGGCCGCGGGATGCGACAACACCACCCCGGCCGCCACCACTGTGCCGACCACCGCCGGCACGACGGCGCCCACGACTCCGGCGGTCACGACGACCGAAGGGAACCTGAATCCGCCGGGGCAGCTTCCGGTATGCAAGGAGCAGGAAACCATCCGCATCGTCATCTCGCAGAGTCCGCACATCCAATCCTATGCATACGGCGAGAACAAGCTCACCACCTTCCTGCAGGACCGCACCAATGTCGCGGTGGATTTCATCCTGTATCCGGAGGCGGACGCCACGACCAAGCTCAATATCGAGCTGTCGACCGGCGGCGATCTGGGTGACCTGATCCTGATCTACATGGATCGCGCGATGCTGGCCACGTACGGCGGGCAGGGCGTACTCGCCCCGCTCAACGAGCTGATCGAGCAGTACGGGTTCCTGATGAAGGAGATGCTTGAGACCGATCCAAGCGCCTATACCAAGATCACGGCGCCGGACGGCAACATCTACGCGCTGCCGAGCGCGGGGCTCAACAGCATCATCCCCAACTGCTACGCGATGCGTCACTGGATCCACACCGGCTTTGTCGAGAAGTACACCGCCGCCACCGGCAAGGGCATGCCCAAGACGACCGACGAGTACTTCAACTACATGAAGTGGTGCGTGGAGGAAGATCCGAACGGCAACGGCACGGCGGACGAGGTCGGCTGGACCGGTTCCGAGAAGACCGCGGTCTGGTATGCCCGCCCGACCTGCTTCCTGATGAATTCGTTCACCCTGACGAACGCGGACGGGTACTACCAGAAAGATGACAAGATCGGCTGCGCCATGATCGAGGAGGGGTACCGCAACGGACTCAAGTACCTCAACACCATGATGGAAGCCGGGCTGATGGACGAGAACTACCCGTCCAACGACGAGAACGCGATCAAGACGCTGGTCGCGCTCGAAGGCGGCGAAACCGTCGCGTCGATCTCGTGCGGCGGCATGCACAACGCCGCGACCGACCACGCAATCCGGTTCAAGTACGAGATCCTCGCCCCGCTCAAGGGTCCCGACGGATTCGTGAACGCGTTCTACGACCATTATTCCACCGGCGTCGCACCGGGCAAGGCGACCATCCCCGCCAAGTCGGAGAAGAAGGAAGTCGTCATGGCCTGGATGGACAGCAACTATGACGCCGAGGTCAAACTCCGCGACCGGTACGGTGAAAAGGACGTGGACTGGATCGTCCCGGCCGCGGGAACCCTCGCGGTCGACGGCGGCCCTGCGACTCACAAGGACATCAACAGCCAGTGGAACGTCCCGACCTACTCGCACTGGTTCACCTCCGGCCCAGGGATGTGGGCGCAGTACAGCGG
>JAGOFF010000203.1 GCA_017997315.1 Clostridia bacterium | reverse complement strand
GAAGAAGGGTACGAACTGCTGGCGCGGCTCGCGGCGCAGGCTGTCCGCGCCGGGAGCCTCACGCCCGAGCAGGCGGAACGGCTCGGCCTGCCGTCGCCGCTGCCCGAACCGGTATTTCCGATGATCACGAGCTGCAGCCCGGGATGGATCAAATTCGTGGAGCACCGGTATCCGGACCGGCTGGCGCACCTGTCCTCCTGCAAGTCCCCGCACATGATGCTGGGAGCCCTGGCTAAATCCTGGTTCGCGGAAAAACAGGGGATCCGTCCGGCGGATATGCATGTCACGTCCATCATGCCCTGCACCGCGAAGAAGTACGAGATCACGCGTCCGGAGATGAAAAACGAGGGCCTCCCCAACGTGGATGCAGTGTTGACGACGCGCGAGCTGGGCCGGCTGATCCGGGAAGCGGGGATCGACTTCGCATGCTTGCCGGACGCCCGCTTCGATGCCCCGCTGGGACTCTCCACCGGCGCCGCAGACATCTTCGGGACGACCGGCGGCGTCATGGAAGCCGCCTTGCGGACGGTCTACGAACTCCTGACCGGCCGGGAGATCCCGTTTTCCGGCCTGCATGTCGCCCCGCTGGTCGGTCTGGACCGGCTCAAAACCGCGAAGGTTTCACTGATCGGTCTCAAGTCCGAATGGTCTTTCCTGGAAGGGGTCGAACTGCGCGTCGCGGTGACCAACGGACTGGCGGGCGCGGCGGCCGTCATGGATGAAATCGAAGGCGGCGGAAGCCCGTATCATTTCATTGAAGTCATGGGATGCCCGGGCGGCTGCATCTCCGGCGGCGGGCAGCCCCGGACGGCCGATCCGGACGTCCGCCGGCTGCGCATGGAGGCGATCTACCGGGAGGACGAGGGAAAGCCGATGCGGAAGTCGCACGAAAATCCGGACGTCGCATCCCTGTACAAGCAGTTCCTGGGAACACCGGGGAGTCACATCGCGCACGAGTACTTCCACACGCACTACACCCCGAGGAACCGGATTTAGGAGGGCAGCGGGAAGTGGTGGGCGAGGGGGCTGATGGCCTGTCAGGCCCCATGTCACTAGAAAATGGGTGTGTGTTCATTGAAAAATCCCTGCGGTCTTGGAACCGCAGGGATTTTCATCTGGCAGGGGAGACAGGATTCGAACCTGCAGCCGACGGTTTTGGAGACCGTTGCTCTACCGTTGAGCCACTCCCCTATAGGAGCGGACACGCCCTCGTGTTTTGTGATCCGGACGCATCGTTGAAATTATAGTGGAACCGGTATCCCCTGTCAACGAATCCAGTGCGCTGTGTTTTGGAGGTTGAGTGCCAAAGTAAACGCAAGGAAACTGCCCGGAAACCGGCAGCAAGTCTGGCAAACAACCTGCCGGCCGTATAATGGCTTCAAGAATGACGGAAGCGGACACGGTTACGAGGAGGTACACCATGTCCAGTCATCGGATCTCCCGTTCCTTCCACCAGCTCACGCTCGACGACCGTATCCGCATCCAGACCGGCCTGGAGCAGGAGTCCCGGCTCTCGGTCATCGCTCGGCAGATCCACAAGCACCCTTCTTCCGTGGCCAAGGAAATCGTCCGAAACCGCACTCGCCGTCTCCCGGCTCACTACAACGACGCCGCGCGCAACAACTGTGTCCGCCGCAGATCCTGTCGCCGCAGAAACGTCTGCATGCCCGAGTGTCAGCGCCGCTGCTCCACCCGCCCGTCCTGCAATCTCTTCTGTCCTGACTTCGTTTCGGATGTTTGCCGCTCCTGGTCACATTTCCCGTTTGTCTGCAACGGGTGCTCCCGCCGCAAAGGCTGCCGGCAGATCAAGTATTCCTATTCCGCCACCGTCGCCCATGCTCAAAGCCGTGACCTGCTCAAATCTTCCCGCTCCGGCATCGGATTGTCCCCGCAACAGATCCTCGACCTCGACCTGCTCTTGTCCCCGCTCATCCGGAAAGGTCAGCCTGTCAACCATATCTTCGCCTCCCACAAGGCGGAGATCCCCTGCTCCAAGCGCACCCTCTACCGCTATATCGACCGGGGCTATCTCGCGGTCCGCAACCTCGACCTGCGCCGCAAGGTCTCCTACAAACCCAGAAAGTCCTCCAGGCACTCTTCTCCGGATCCGGCTTTTCGCAAAAACCGCTCCTATACCGATTTCCTCGTCTTCGCCGGTTACCACCCCGATCTCCAGATCGTCGAAATGGACACCGTCATCGGCCGCATCGGCGGAAAAGTCCTGCTCACCCTGCTCTTCCGAAACATCGATCTGCTGCTTGTGTTTCTACTGCCCAATGCCTCCCAGTCCGCTGTCCGGGACGTCTTCGACTCCCTGGAAAACACCCTTGAATTCGATTTCTTCCATGCCTGTTTCCCCATTGTCCTTACGGACAATGGTTCCGAATTCGAAAACCCTTCTCTCCTGGAATCCGCCCTCGACGGGCAACAGCGCTGTCGAATCTTCTATTGCGATCCCATGGCTTCCTGGCAGAAAGGCCGCATCGAGAAAAGCCACGAGTACATCCGCTATGTACTTCCCAAGGGCTCTTCCTTTGACGGCCTTTCCCAGGACGATGTGGATCTGCTCATGAACCACATCAACTCCACTTGCCGGGATGTCCTCGGTGATTCCTGTCCCTTCGACTTGGCTTCCTGCCGCTTGCCCGACCTCGTCGATCGGTTGCAGTTGTTCCGGGTCCCGGCCGACCAGATCCGCTTGAAACCTGATCTGCTCTCACGATAGCACGTTTGTCCGCTTCCGTCATTCGACCTGGCTCTGGGACGCTCCGTACACCGGCATCTAGTCTGGCACAGTCTCTCGGCCGGCTTGTTCAGTATGCCTTCCTGGTGCCCTCATCCTGTCGGAGATCCCTGTAATCCATGGCCTGCATCCGTTCCGTCGATTGCTTTCAGTCCGGCAAACCCCTCTGCGCCCAGCGCTTTATCTGGCATTTGCCTTTACTCTGCCTGTTTGCAGTTATCTCTTCATTCAACCGCTGTGTTTTGGAGCCTGAGAAGTACCGCAGGGAACAATCGGACCGTCGGGAACGTCTATGAGACGAAACGAACAGCCAAACGGTCTGATCCATTGAACGGGGAGGGGATTTCATGAATGCGAAGCACCGCCTTCTGACCACCACGCTGTCGGTCGTTGCCGCCTTGTCCCTGCTGGTCGGGGTTTCCGCGGTACTGCTGCGTGATAAACCGTTGGAGCCCGAAGCGGGGAAGGCAACCCGTTTCGAGAACTACGAGCAGATCCTGGATCTCCTGAGAACGACGCAGAAGGAGTCCCCGATGCGTTATTACTTCGGCGGCATGCAGGAGAAAGCGGCAGCGGACGCCTCGGCACCGGCTGCGAACGGCGAGGCGACTAGCCATTCCACCACCAACATCCAGGTCGAAGGCATCGACGAAGCCGACATTGTCAAAACGGACGGATCCTTTCTGTACATGGTGATGAACGGACGCCTGCTGGTCTACGACGTACGGGATCCCGCCGCCCCGACCCTGACGTACAACCAGGACTACCGCGGCGGAGACAAGCCCTCGGATCCCATGGCCTTGTATCTGGACGAGGAGAACCATCGGTTGGTGCTGCTCATCAACCGTTATGAAGAGCGGGTGTTCGCGACCACAGCCGCAGGAGTGGCGGCGGATGCGAAGATCGCGGCGGACTACTATGTCCCGTACGCGAGTTCCTATGTATCCGTCGAGGTCTACGGACTGGATGATCCTTCCTCGCCGGTCCTGCTGGGCGGTTTTGATCAGGAGGGGTACTATCTTGACTCCCGGCGGATCGAGGATTCACTGTACCTGCTGACGGACAAATACACCTACGCCTACGGTGAGGGCGGGGTGGAGACCCTGATCCCGCAGTATCGGGCGGGGGAGGACGGCGACGAATGGCGGAAGATTCCGGCCGAGGACATCCGGGTGTATCCCGCCGAATACTATGACAGTTTTGTGGTCATCTCCGCTTCCAGCACCCTGGATCCGGCAGTCGCACCCACATTCGAGTCCATGCTCGGATACGGCAGCACCGTCTATGTGTCCGCCGGCAACATCTACGTTGCCGCGAACCGTTACGATGCAGTCGTGACGGAGGGAGCCGCCCCGGAAGGAAGGACTGCTGAGACGGATTCCGCATCCGCCGTTGTGGAGACACGCGCTCCCGAGGAGGTCGTCACAGCGGTAACTTCGCTGCCCGGCACGCCGCCCGCGGAGACATCCGGTTCTGCTCCCGCTGAAACCAACCCGTCCGAAACCGCTGTCCCGACTACTGAGCCGGCGACCCCGGCCCCGACCGAGCCGACTCCGACTG
>JAGOFF010000202.1 GCA_017997315.1 Clostridia bacterium | reverse complement strand
GTGCAGGCCCGTCTGCGGACACTGTACGGGGAGTAGCAACACCAAGGGATCCGGAAGGAGCGCCGCGCCATGAAAAAGAAGCTGTGCCTCATCCACACGATCAACCGGTTCATGGACATCATCTACACCCCGTTCGCCCAGCCGTTCCTGGATGAAAATCCGGACGTCGGGATCTTCAACATCATGGACGACTCCCTGCTGGCCGAGACGCTCCGGGCGGGGGAACTCACGAACGCGGTCGCCGCGCGCATCCTCCACTATGTCCAGGCCGCGGAGCGGAACGGGGCGGACGCGGTCATGGTCACCTGCACCTCCGTGAATGAGGCCGCCCGGTACGCACGCCGGTTTGCCGGGATTCCGGTGTTCAACATCGACGAACCCGTGGCGAAAATGACCGTCGAAGCGGGCACGCGCATCGGCGTCCTCGCGACGCTGCCGACCAGCCCCAAAGCCACGATGCGGCTGCTGCAGCTGGAAGCCGATCGGATCGGCAAGTCCGTCGAGCTCGTCCCCCTGGTCGCCGAGGGCGCGTATGACATCCTCATCGCGGGCGACCGTCCGAAGCATGACGAGATGGTCAACGACGCGCTGTTCCGGCTCGCGAAGCAGGTGGACGTCGTCACGTTCGCGCAGATCTCCATGAGCCTCGTCCCGCACGGGGACTGCGGCAGGCCCATCTTCAAAATCGGTACATCCGGATTCGACGAGGCGAAGAGGCTGCTCGGCCTGTAAACGCCGTGTGCGGTCAAAGTGCGCCGGATCCCTGCGGATCCGCACTATCCATCCGGCGCTTCTTCATAGTAAGATGGGCGTGGCCGGTTCACCCAGCGGAACGATTCGGGGCACGGAGCCGACGGGAGGCGCAGGACAGCCATGTTTGACGAGTTTTTCGAGGCACGCCGGGAAGCGGCCGTGATGATCCGGGCCGCGGGCATCTATGTCGGCGGCGACGAAGAGGACCGGATCACGGTCACCGACTTTGAGCTGGGGGATCTCCGCAAAGAAGGCGCGCAGATCCTGGAGTGGCTCAACACCAAACGCGTCTGCGTACGGCTGATCGCGCTGTTCCCGTTCCAGACTCTCCCCGAGCACCACCACCGCAGGACCAAGTCCGATCCGGGCAAGGAAGAGACGCTGCGCGTCGTTTCCGGTACGGTACTCGTCTATGTGCCGGGCGAGGACACCATGGTCTACGGGAGCGTCCCCCGTTTCCAGGAGGAACACTACACCGTGCGTCACGAAATCGTCCTGAACCCGGGGGACCAGTACACGCTGGCCCCCGGCACCGTCCACTGGTTCCAGGCGGGCGGGGACGGCGCGGTGATGTACACGTTCTGCAGCGCGGCGCGGGACGCGAACAATATTTTCACCAACCCGGCCACGGTCAAGGGCTGCCGCATCAACGATCTCGGCTAGAGCTGCACGGACTCCGAGTCAACGGACAGGATCTCGATGCCGGGATCCTGTTCCATCTCCCGTACGATCCGGTCCAGCTTGGCCGACAGGTCGCGCTCGGCCAGCACGCAGTACGCGAACCCGATGCGGCCCCGCTGCCACAGATCCTGGTCCCCGCTCTCGATCACGCACATGGCGAACCGGAGCCGCAGCCGGTCCATCAGGCTGCGCATCACGCTCCGCTTGTCCTTGAGCGACAACGCGCCCAGGATCCGGATCTCCGCCTCCCCTGCCAAAGCAAACATGCAGGCACCTCCACCACAGTGAGAACCGGGACGGATCGGGAGTCCATGAGGTCGGTTTACGCGAGGACCTCTGCCAGTATTTGTGGAATCAGGTGTTCACGAACGTTTCTCCGGTACTGGTTGTCTTCCTCTGTCCGTCCGCTTAGCAAAGACTTGCGGGTGACGGTGTTGTCGGACACGCTGAACAGCGCGCCCATCGAGATCCCGGCGATTTCCGCCGCGCGGAAGGCGACGGCCGACTCCATTTCGACGGTATTGCATCCCGAGCCGACCAGCTCCTCGATATGCGCGAATTGCGCGATGATGGTGTCGATGCTGAATGTGCGGCCGATATGGCATCCGGCCTTGTCTTCGGCGCAGATGCGGGTGGCGGTATCGACCAGCCGTCCGAACACCTCGGCATCGGGGCGCGCCCTGGATCCGAACACGTCGTTCTTGTCCAGCGGTCCGTCGGCCAGGTACCGGCTGGCACCGTCCCCGCAGACGGAGTATTCGGGGACTACGAGATCGCCGATGCCGATGACAGGATCCAACGAACCGACCGACCCGATGAACACCGCCTTGCGGCAGGCTGTCAGTCCGAGGGCCAGGACCACATCCAGCATTTTGGGCGCGCCGATCCCGGTCTTGATGTAGGTCGCCGCGCAAGTACCCCAGTCGACTTCCCACATGCGGATCGAGGCTTGCACCGTCTCGTCCAGCGGCGTGACGGAGAGGCCGAGCCTGGCAAAGACCCCCGGCTCCCACCAGGGGGCGAGGATCACACGCTCCCGGATCCGGTCCGGCTCGACGCCGAGGGCGGCGATGCAGACGTCACGCTCGTTCGAGCCGTAGCGCCGGATGCCGTCCAGGATCTCCTGATAATTCATGACAGCGTCGCTGCATACGCCGCAAGGGACTCGTATGATTGTTTCAGCGCCCTGGCGTATAGGGACACCGGTTGCGCCGACAACGCCGCCGCGATCCCGTCGGCCGGGGCGGCCGCCTTGCCGCGCAGCGCCTTTGCGGCTTTGACGAGGGGCTCCGACGCATCGAAGAATCCCGGTGCGGTCACCGCCCGGGCCACCAGCGCGGGATCCGGATCGATGATCATGCGGGCCAGCGGCCCGACCTCGTTGTCGTACTGTGCGGATTTGTTGTACCAGCGCGCCAGCCAGACGTGGATATCCTCATACCCGGGTTTGAACGTGTGGGTGCGCATCACGGCCCGCTTCACGAAGGCGCGCAGCATTTCGGTCATCTGGGCGACCGCGTCCTCCCGGGACAGGCCCAGCGCCGCGATCGCGGCGTCGTCCGCCAGAAAGCGCGCGCGGAACACCCGGGCGTCCTGCATCATCGCGGCGTCCTTGTCTGACGGCAGTCCGGCAAACACCGCGTCCGTCGCGGTCCGGCACAACCGTCCGGCCTGGAAGGCGAGCTGCTGCCCGACCATGTCCGGATCGAATCCGGTGGTCCGGTTCTCCTTTATTTTGTCTGCGAATGCCTGATAAAACGCATCGTCCATCCCGTCCACGTTTCCGAGATGAGCGAAGTCCGGATTTTTCTCCGCGATCTCCCGGATGGCGTCCGGCATCCCGCCGGCGGCGGCCGCGAGCGCCAGGCAGTCTTCCACGACGGCTGCGTACACGATTTGTCTCAACATGGGTCCACCCTGCCTCTCCGTATCAGACGACGTTGCCGTCCCTGCCCTTTTTCCCGATGTCCAGCCGCTCCTTGAGCACTTCGAACGGCATGTCCGAGGCATAATAGTCGCTCGCCGCGCGGATGTAGCCGAACGAGAGCTTGAGTGCTTTCCCGTAATGGCTTGCGGGTTCGGCGGCGACCGCGGCGCGGACCTCATCGCGGGCGGGCGTCCCGCCGTCGCGGATGAGCCGTGCGATCCGCAGGATGTCGTCGTTGACGTCGTAATAGTTGATGTCGGTGACGAACTCGGCCAGCTTGGCCGGATCGGGCGTCATCGCGGACCGGACGTACCGGCCGAGATCCACGTAGAACCGCTGCCGGCGCAGCCCGACCTTCTCAAACCAGTCGTTCACATCCGCCGCGTCGCGGACCAGCGTCTGTTCCTCGAACAGGTTCCGGAGGACCATCGGCTGCGCAAACGCGGCGGCTCCGCGCAGGTCGACCGCCCGGGCCAGGGGCAGCCGATCAAGCTCGTCCGGCAGGATGGCGTCACGGAACAGCGTGTCGCCGGCGTAGTACTCCCGGAACATGAGCCCCTCGTGATAGACGCTGCACTCGGTGGGCGACAGGGCCGGGTCGGCGTCGTACCCCTTGCCCATGGGCTTGGGTTCGGTCCAGATCGGCTTCATCTGGCGGTCGGTGGCGCGGTGGCTGACCCAGCCGAGCACATAGGCGAGCTTCTGCTCGACATGGTCCTCCGGCTTTCGTGTTTTCCAGACGGCCTTGCACTCCTCCAGCAGCCGGAACGAGAACTGGTCGCCCGAGATCGTGATGCAGCCCAGGCTGCCGAAGCGGGCATACTTCGCGATGAAATCCTTGAATTCCGGGATGATCTCGTCCGAGAGCCGGACCAGGGAAAAACTGTCTTCCAGGATCGCCGTATGCACGATATGTTCCGACAAATGCCATCACCCGTCTTTCCGTAAAAAGGTATTCCGACAGGTCAGATTATACCAAACCGTGGAACGGCCGGCGTCAATCCACCCAAG
>JAGOFF010000201.1 GCA_017997315.1 Clostridia bacterium | reverse complement strand
GTTGTCGGATGTACGCACCCTGTGCACGATCGGCAGCCGCCGTGTCGGGACCGACGGGAATGCAGCGGCACGCACCTGGCTGGCATCCGCCCTGACCGGCATGGGTTATTCGGCAGAGACCGATCCTTTTCCGTCCACATACCCCGGAAACCCCGAGGGGGTGAACCTTTCCGTCCGGATCCCGGGAGCGGACTCCGCCGGGACGATCGTCATCGGAGCGCACTTCGATACGATCGAAGGCATCCAGGGCTGCGAAGACAACGCCACCGGAACCGCCGCTTTGCTGGAGATCGCGCGGCGGTTGGCCGGGCAGACGCCGGCGATGGACACAGTGCTGGTGTTTTTCGATTCCGAAGAGTACGGGCATTCCGGTTCCGAGCATTACGCATCGAAGTATTCGGAAGAAACCGCTCTGATGATCAACCTCGACTGCGTCGGGTACGGGGACGAACTATACGCCTATAGTTATGCCGGAGCCGCAGGCGCTGTCCGGGAGTATGCGATCGCCCGTGCCGCGGCGATCGGAGCCGGACTGACGACCCATGCGGGAAACGAAACCTATCCGGCCGGCACCACGGGTCCATGGAGCGACCATGCCCCGTTCGAGCGGAGAGGCGTGGACTACCTGTACCTCGAGGGATCCAATTTTGCTGTTCCCGGAGCATACGGCTGGGGCTACACCGCAGAGGATCCGTACGTCCTGCACACCGTCCAGGACAATATGGACTACCTGCTGCCCAAATACGGCGCGCGCATGGAACGGCACATGTCGGATGCCGCGGCCGTTGCGGTCGATCTCGCCCTGAACGGTTTCACGACAGGTTCCTGACCGCCGCGAACGCCTTCTCCGCGGTCTGGAGCACATTCTCGAACGTTTCCAGCCCCTCCAGCCCGCTCTCCGTGAACCAGGCGGCGTCGTCGACTTCGGAATAGTCCGGGGTGAGGGTTTCATCCTGCGTCGTGCACAGATAGATCAGATCGATATGGTTGTGCGACCCGTCGCCGGCGATGTCTTCCAGCAGGATCAGGAACGGGGTTTCCAGTTCCCGGCACCCGGAGGGGACGATTCCGAGACGGTTCGGCAGGATGTCCGCCGTCACGCCGGTCTCCTCCCGGATTTCACGGAGCACCGCATCGTCCGGGAGCTCGTTCTCCTCGACATGTCCGCCCGGTGGCAGCCAGACCCCCAGTTTGCGGTGCTTGACCAGCAGGACTTCTTCCCGGGCATTGAAAACAAAGCCCGTCGCCGTAAAATGGCTCAATGCGGAGCATTGAGCCTGGGGAGAATCCGCTGCGCGGATTCTCCACTTATCTCCATCGCGTTGACGGCTCAATGCTACGCATTGAGCCTGGGGAGAATCCGCTGCGCGGAGCTCCTCTTCATGGATGAGTCTGCCGCCTGGTTCGTCCACGTTATCAGCCTCCCTGCCATTCGCTGTATTTCCGACGGGTACCATCCTATCACTCGTACCGAAGCGCGTCGATCGGATTCAGATTCGCCGCTTTCCGTGCGGGATAAATTCCGAAAAACAATCCGACCGCGCTGGAAAACACCACGGCGATCAGAACCGACTGCAGGCTGAGCGAGGGATGGATCTCCCCGAGGTTCCGGACCGCGAATGCGATTCCGTATGAGAGGCCGATTCCGGCCAGGATGCCGATCGCCCCGCCGGTCAGGGTCAGGATGACCGACTCGGTGATGAACTGCATCATGATATCAGACGTCGTGGCGCCGATTGCCTTTCGGATCCCGATTTCCCGGGTCCGCTCCGTCACCGAGACCAGCATGATGTTCATGACGCCGATGCCGCCGACCAGCAGCGAGATGCCGGCGACGGAACTGATGAAGACCGTCAGGATGTTGATGATGGAGTTGATCTGTTTCAGGATCGATGCCATGTCGCGGGAACGATACACCTCGCGGTCCTCGTTGCCATGACGCGTCTGGAGCGCCCGGATGGTGGAATCCGCCGCCTCCGCGGACAGCTCCGGGGCGACCGCCATGATGTTGATGCTCGACAGGACATCCAGATCATCGATCAGGCGTCCGGCCGTTTCAAAGGGGATGTAGAGGAAAAACGGGATGGTGAACGAGTCCGCGTCGTCCGCGTACATCGCCATCATCTCGCTCATCTGCGACGTGATGCTTTCGCAGACGCCCACGACGGTCACGTTGATCTGGCGGCCGCTCTTGCGGACGCTGAAGGTTTCGCCGACCGCGTCCTCCGCCCCGAACAGCCGCACCGCGCCGACCCGGTCGATGATGACACTGGTCCGCCCGTCCTCGAACTCGATGTCGGTGAACGCGCGGCCGTGGACGATCTCGATATCGCCGAACTGTGAAAAGTACCCGTCGATCGCCGCCAGGCTGGCCATGCCGGTCGTGTCGTCGGTCGCTGCGGTGCAGATCGTCTGGACCGGAGTCGTGACCCACTTTACCGTATCGATGTTGCCTCGGATGTACTCGGCGTCCCGCATCGTGATGTAGTCCGCGTCGCGGGCCCGGCTTTCCCGGACCAGGATCGTGACCGTCGAGGCCCCGATCTTGTCGAACTGGCTCATCACCTCGGTCTTCCCGCCTTCGCCCAGCGAAACGATGGCGATGACCGATGCGATACCGACGATGATGCCGAGCATTGTGAGGATCGCGCGCATCCGGTTGGAGCGCAGGCTGTCGAACGCCATCTTCACGCTTTCAAGAAACATGGCTGACCTCCCTGCGCAGGTCGTCCGTGATCCGACCGTCGACGACATGGACAATCCGGGACGCATAGGCTGCGATATCCGCTTCGTGGGTGACGAGCAGGATGGTTGATCCGGCCTCGTTGAGGGACTGGAACAACCGCATGATTTCGGCGGAGGACCCGGAATCCAGATTCCCGGTCGGCTCATCCGCCAGGAGCAGGGCCGGACTGCAGACCGTGGCGCGTGCGATCGCCACACGCTGGCGCTGTCCGCCCGATATCTCCCCCGGCCGGTGGTTCGCCCATCGGGTAAGCCCGACCGCGTCCAGCAGTTCCATCGCGCGTTCACGTCGTTCCCGCTTCCGGAAGTCCGCATACACCAGCGGGAGCTCCACGTTTTCCACGACGGTCAGGCGGGGCAGCAGATTGAACGATTGGAAAACGAATCCGATTTCCCGGTTCCGGATCCTCGCCAGCTCATCCCGATCCATGTCCCGGATGTCTATGCCGTTGAGGATGTAGTCCCCCTCGTCCTTGGTGTCCAGGCAGCCCAGGATGTTCATGAGGGTCGATTTGCCGGATCCGGACGGTCCCATGACGGCTGTGAACTCGCCACGGGCGATCTCCAGGTCGATCCCGCGCAGCGCTGTAAATTCGATGGTGCCCGACCGGTAGGTCTTCCAGACGTTGTGCAGCTGGATGACCGGCTGCGGCATCACGGGGTCTCCGGTTTGATCCGGACCGCATCGCCATCCTCCAGCCCGCTCGCGGGGTTGAGCACGACACGGTCGCCCGCCGCCAGGCCGGACACCACTTCCGCGTGGGTGTCGGACTGGATGCCGATTCCGATGAAGACCTTGCGGACCCTGTTCTCCGGCGTCAGTCTGAAAACGTAATACTCGCCCAGTTCCTTTTTCATCGCCTCCGACGGCACCCGGACCACCGACAGCCGTTCCGCGGTGCGGATGCGCGCATCGATCGGGAATCCGATGAGCAATGTACCCGGCCGGTGGTTCGACAGACCCGCCACGACTTCGAGTGAGGGTTCCGCGAGCTGAGTGCCGGTGCCTGTCAGGTCCATCAACGTATCCATCGAGTCCGATCCCGTCGATATCCCCCCGGTGGCGACGCCGGCGATGGTAAGTATGGTGCCTTCATATGTGGTCCCGTCCTGAACAAACTCGACCGGCATGCCTTTGCCAAGTTTCCCGGCCTCGGTCCGGCCGGTATAGAACACCGCCCGCAGGCGTACGTCGTCGTATATGGTTACGGTCGGGTCGGTTGACGTGTCCAGTCCGAGGGAGAGTCCGGAAGCAGCGGCGGGAGTCGTCTCGCCGGGTTTTGCGTTGATTTCGGCCACCACGCCCGAAAAGTCCGCGCGGATTTCGGTCACCGCCCCGTCCAGCGCCGCGCGCGCGTTCTCTTCGGCCAGGAGCGCCTGGGCCTGGGCGGACTGGGCTGTGCCGAGCAGGGACTGGATCTGGGATGTCAGGTCGCCCGACGATCCGGCAAGCCCCAACGCGGACAACATCGCGAGATCTTCCGACAAAGGCGTCGAGGAGGCGTACAAGGGAGCGGCGGGCGGTACGGACACACTGCCGGCGGACAGATACAATCCCGTCGTCGGTACGCCGAGCGAGGGAGAAGGGGTCGGCGATGCAGTCGGAAGGGAGGGGAGAGACGGGAACGAGGGGAGTGACGGAATCGACGGCAGGG
>JAGOFF010000200.1 GCA_017997315.1 Clostridia bacterium | reverse complement strand
TCCCCGCCGGCGCCGAACGCCAGGAACCGGTCGTTCGCCGCCGCCTGGATCCCGAATTCCGCTTCGGCGACCACGGTCTCCTCACCCGTCCGCGGATCCCAGACCGACAGCCGGCGTCCGCTGTTGAGGATCATACGTCCGTCCGGCAGCAGCCGGATCAGTTCCCAACCGGCCTCGCGGAACGCCGCGGGGATCGGGATCTCCTCCCGGTGCGCCAGATCCAGGGGGACCGGATGGTCCGCGTCCGCCCCGAGCGCGCCGGCCGGCGTCACCGGGGGCGCCGTCGTCCCGACCGGCGCGGAGGTCCCGGAAGAGGTTGCGGAGCCGGTCGGTGCGGTGGTCCGGGAGGATTCCGAAGGTCCGCCGGGTTTGTCCCTGCCGGAGAGCACGATGCCCAGCAGGACCGCTGCGGCCGCCAGCAAGGCCAGCACCGCAATGGCATAGCGCCGGCAGCGGACGCGCCGGGCCGATGCGGCGCGGGAAACGGACGCCGGACGGAGCGGAGGCGTGCCGTTCGGACCGCCGGGAGTCGGGAATCTGCCGTTCGTTTTCATGACTGGTACACCACGAGCCGCGTCACCATCCAGCCGGCCGGGATGTCCTCGAACCGCTCATAGTCGCTGTTCAGGCTGGGGTCGCGGACCAGTATTCGAAAGCCGTCGCCCGCACGTTCCAATCCATATGCCACGATGAAGTGGGGCGTCCCGGTGGAGATCTGCAGGATGCCGATGATCACCGGGTATCCCGCGGCCAGGCAGTCTTCGATCGTGTCGCGCACGTAATCGGCGTCATGCAGCCGGGAGTCCCGGAATCGTACGCTGTCCTTGCGCAGCACATGCAGACCGTACCGGGATTCACCCGCCATCCATTCCACCGGATAGGCGTATTCCGCCAGCCGTTCGAGCGCCTGCGCGGGGGTGGTGGGAGTGCCGAGGCAGCTGGCGACCATGGCGAACGACGTCAGCGCGCAGCCTTCCGACCCGATGACCGCGCCGGTGGTCCCGAGCGGGACCTCGCTCCAGCGGGGATCGGACTGGCGGAGAAGCGGAACGTCGAGCACCAGCCCTTCCTCCGGAATACCGGCCGCCGCCGAAAAGCCAGCGGCCGCAGGCAGCCCGGCGGAAGCGGCGGTTGTCGTCGCGGCGGCTGTAACCGATGCGGATTCCGTTCCCTCCGGAACCGGGCCGGAACAGCCGGCGAGCAGGAGCAACACGGCCAGACCGACCGCGGCCGGTCGGACAGCCCGACCCGACAGGCGGCCGGCCGGTTTCATTTGTTCAGGCGCCGTTCCAGGCTGGCCCGGATAAAGCCGGCGAACAGCGGATGCGGGCGGTTGGGGCGGGAACGGAACTCAGGATGGAACTGGCAGGCCACGAACCACGGATGCGTGTCCAACTCGACCATCTCGACGATCCGGCCGTCCGGGGAGGTGCCGACCACCGATAGTCCGGCGCGCACGAGCGCGTCGCGGTAGTCGTTGTTGAATTCGAACCGGTGGCGGTGGCGCTCGCCGATCTCAGGCTCCCCGTATGCCGCGCGGGCGCGTGAACCCTCGACGAGCACGCAGGGATACCGGCCCAGCCGCATGGTTCCGCCCATCTGGTCGACCCCTTTCTGATCCGGCAGCAGATCGATGACCGGATGCGGGGTTTCCGCGTCGAACTCGGCGCTGTTGGCGCCTTCGAGCCCGATCACGTTGCGGGCGAATTCGATGACCGCGACCTGCATCCCCAGGCAGATCCCGAAAAACGGGATGTTCTGCTCGCGGGCGAACCGGACCGCTTCGATCTTGCCTTCGATGCCGCGCACGCCGAATCCGCCGGGGATGAGGATGCCGTCCACACCGTCGATCAGCCCGGCAACGCTCCGCGGGGTGACCTCGTCCGCGTTGATCCAACGGATGTGCACGCGGGAGCGGTTCGCGGCTCCGCCGTGCTCCAGCGCCTCGACGATGCTCAGGTAGGAGTCGCGCAGTTCGGCGTACTTGCCGACCACCCCGATCTCCACCTGGTATTCCGGATTGGCGATGCCGTCCACCATACGCTCCCAGGCGCTGAGATCGGGATCGCCGCAGGCGATGGCGAGGTGGCGGCATACGGTGCGCGCGAGTCCCTCCCGCTCCAGTTCGAGCGGGATCTCGTACAGCACGCGCATGTCCGCGTTCTCGATGACGCAATCCTTGGGGACGTTGCAGAACAGCGCGATCTTGTCCTTGACGTTCCGGTCCAGCGGGACCTCGGTCCGGCAGACCAGGATGTCCGGCTGGATGCCCAGGCTCAGCAGATCCTTGACACTGTGTTGGGTCGGCTTGGTCTTGAGTTCGCGGGAAGCGCGCAGGTAGGGCACCAGGGTCACATGGATGAACAGGCAGTTCCCGCGGCCCTGGTCGATGGAGAACTGGCGGGCGGCCTCAAGGAACGGGAGCCCTTCGATGTCCCCCACGGTCCCGCCGATCTCGATGATCGCCACGTCGTATCCGTCCTTGCCGCTCCGGATGCGCTCCTTGATCTCGTTCGTGACATGCGGGATGACCTGCGCGGTCCCGCCGCTGTACATCCCGTGACGCTCCTTCTGGATGACCTCCCAGTAGATCTGTCCGGAGGTGACGTTGCTGTTCCGGGAGAGGTTCTCGTCGATAAACCGCTCATAATGACCCAGATCGAGGTCGGTTTCCGCCCCGTCCTCGGTCACGAACACTTCGCCGTGCTGGTAGGGATTCATCGTGCCGGGATCGACATTCAGGTAGGGGTCCAGTTTCTGCATGGTCACCCGCACGCCCCGCGCCTTGAGCAGCCGCCCGAGGGACGCGGCGGTGATGCCTTTGCCCAGTCCGGAAACCACTCCGCCCGTGACAAAAATGAACTTGGTCATACGGTTTCCTCCGTTTGCTTCCGCGCTCCGCGCGCCGCGCCCCTTTGCGCCGTCCTTACGTTCCGGGTCAGCGGTACAGGATCTCCTCCCGCCGGGGTCCTGTGGACACCATGCGGATCGGAACGCCGATGCGCTCCTCGATGAAACGGATGTAGTCCCGGGCTTCGGCGGGCAGGTCCGACTCGCGTGTGATCCCGCGGATGTCACACTTCCAGCCGGGCAGCCATTCCAGCACCGGTTTGGCGCGGTTGAGCCGCGGCGTGATCGGGAACTCCCCGGTAACCGCGCCGTCGACTTCATATGCGGTGCAGACCGGAATCCGGTCGAGGTACCCGAGCACGTCGATCGCGGTCAGAACCGCCTCGGTCGCGCCTTGGACCTCGCAGCCGTACCGTGACGCGACGCAGTCGAACCAACCCATCCGCCGCGGGCGTCCGGTCGTGGCGCCGTACTCGCCCGCATCTCCGCCCAGGCGCCGGAGAAGATCGGCCTCTTCGCCGAAAATCTCACTGACGAACGCGCCCGCGCCGACCGCGCTCGAGTAGGCCTTGGTCACCGCCACGATCCGTCCGATCCGGTTCGGCGGCAGTCCGGCGCCGATTGCACCGAATCCCGCGAGTGTCGAGGAGGAAGTGGTGAACGGATAAATCCCGAAGTCCGGATCCTTGAGTGCGCCCAGCTGACCCTCGAGCAGGATCTTGCGGTCTTCCCGGACCGCGTCCCGCAGGAACGAGCGTACGTCGGCCACATAGGGCCGGATCGCCTCGCGGTATTCGGCGAGGGTCTCCATGAGTCCGTCCGGATCGAGCGCGGGTTTGTGGTAGAGATGGACAATCAGGGCGTTCTTGTATTCGCATACCCCGCGCAGCTTTTCGTACAGCGTTTCCTCGTCGAAGAGCTCGCACACCTGAAAGCCGATTTTTGCGTACTTGTCGGAATAAAACGGCGCGATGCCCGAGCGGGTGGAGCCGAACTGGTTGTCGGACAGGCGCTCCTCCTCGTAGTTGTCGAGCAGGATATGGTAGGGCATCACGATCTGGGTCCGGTCGGAAACCATCAGCCGAGGCGCCGGAATCCCGCCCGCCGTAACATGGCCGATCTCGCGCTCCAGCGCCGGGATGTTGAGCGCCACGCCGTTCCCGATGATGTTGACGGTGTTCGGGCTGAACACCCCGGAGGGGAGCTGGTGCAGCGCAAACTTGCCGTAGTCGTTGATGATCGTGTGTCCCGCGTTCGCGCCTCCCTGGAAGCGGATGACGATATCGGAGTCGCCGGCGAACATGTCGGTGATCTTTCCTTTGCCCTCGTCGCCCCAGTTTGCACCCACTATGGCAGTGATCATGGTCGGGTCCTTTCCGCAGCGGACTGCGTCCTGAATGAAAAGCAAAACGGACGCCCCTCAGAACGGGGGCGTCCGCAGCCCATGTCGATTATATATGGTGGTGTCTTTTCATGTCAACGGAAATCCGGAGTCCGCAATGCAAGGTTGAGTGCCAAAGTAAACGCAAGGAAACTGCCCGGAAACCGGCAGCAAGTCTGGCAAACAACC
>JAGOFF010000199.1 GCA_017997315.1 Clostridia bacterium | reverse complement strand
CCGCATCGACGGCCAGCCGCTGTCCATTCCGCGCCGGGAGTTCCAGCTGCTGGCGCTCCTTGCGGCGAACGCCCACCGGACGATCAGCCGGGAGCAGGTGGTGGACCATCTGTGGGGCATGGATTTCGAAGGCGGACTGCGGGTGGTGGACCTCTATATCGACCGGCTCCGCAAGCGGCTCCGTCCGGCCGGTGACCGTCCTTGCGACTGGCGTATCCGAACCACCCGCGGAATCGGATACCGTCTGGAGGTGGACCCATGAGTGCGCGCCCGACCGTGTTCGGACGTTTCCGGCGGACCTATGCGGTTGTGCTCGCCGCCGCGCTGCTGCTGACCTCCGCGTTTGCGTCGTTGCTGATCCGCAACTCCGAGATCCGTTCCGAGGAAAGCCTGCTGAGCGACCGCACCGTGCTCATCGCGGACCTCATCGACGCGGTGGGGGCGGGAGAAACCTCAACCATGGAGATGAACCGCCAGCTCCGGATGATGGCCTCGACGGAGGGGATGCTGTTCTATCTGCTGGAGAACGGGGACTCCCTGACGCTGGCGTCCGTGCCGGATGCGTACCGTCTGGTCCTGCTTTCCGCGGGCGGTCAGGGCGGCCAGGGAGGCCAGGGAGGTCAAGGCGGGCAGGGCGGTCCGGGCGGCGGCCAGGGGAGCTGGGGCGTCAACCTGCAGAGCGACACAGCGGCTCAGATCCTCGCGGAGCTGCTGACACCCGAGCAGGTACTCCGTCTGTCCGAACCGTCCGACCAGCCGCGGACCGTGCGCATCCCGTCCGGTTCGCCGCTGCGGTATCCGACGGTGGTCGCGGGATGGCGTATCAACCGCGGCACGGTGTTTGTCTGGCGTTCCGCGGAGTACCGGGCTTCCACGCTCGACCGGCATCTGCCGCTCCTGTACCTTGCGGTGTTCGGCGGTTTTGCGGTGGTCGCCGCGCTGTCCTTTTTCCTGATGTCCCGTACGCTCCGCCGCATGCTCCGCCCGTTCCGGGAGATCGGATCGGTTGCGGAGGGCATCGTGGACGGCCGGTATGACCGGCGGGTGCCGGAGTACCGGGAGGAGGAGCTCGCGGCGATCGGAGACTCGGTCAACCGCATGGTGGACCGGCTTCGCCTGCTGGAGGAGTCCCGGCTGTCCGCGACCGCGCGCCTCGCGCATGAGCTGCGGACCCCGCTCACCATCCTGCGCTCCTCCCTGCAGGGCATCGAGGACGGGGTGGTTGCGCCGGAGGAGATCCCGGCGTTCATCCGGGCCTCCCTCACGGAGACCGGCCGGCTGCAGCGGCTGGCCGATGATCTGGTCGACCTGTCGGTGATGGAGAGCGGGGACTTCCCGCTGGACATCCGGGACACGGACGTCTCCGAACTCCTGCGCTCGGTCGCGGACGAGGTCCGCCCGGCCTGCCAGGCCGCCGGACTGACGCTGTCCGCGGAGGTACCGGAAGGTCTGTCCGCCGGGGTGGATTCCGCGCGCATCCGGCAGGTTCTGCTCAACCTGGTCGGCAACGCCATCCGGCACGCGGGCGCGGGGCATCGGATCGATCTGGGCGCCGGCATCCGCGGGGGGATGCTGAGCGTAACGGTACGCGACGACGGCCCCGGTATCCCGGCCGACGCGCTGCCCCGGCTGTTCGAACGGTACGGCAAGGCGGGTGCAAGCGGGGGGAGCGGTCTGGGACTGGCGATCTCGCGCGGGATCGTCGAAGCCCACGGCGGGGACATCCGCGCCGAGTCCGACGGCCGGTCCTACTCCGAGTTCGTTTTCCGCCTCCCCACCTGAATCCCGCATCGCGTGGAGCAGCCTCCGCCGTCCGGAAACGGGCGGCGGTTTCACAATGTCGCCGTAATCATGAGACGAAAACGAGATATCCGGGTGTTTAACTGTTGCCATGACGGGAAGGAACCCTCCCGCACGACGACAGAAAGAGGTGAGTCGAATGAAAAAGAACATGAAGAAGGGCGTCGCCCTCCTGGCCCTGCTCCTGATGGTCGGAGTGGCCGCATCCGTGACCCCGGGTCTGGTCTCCGCTCTGGAGGAGGACGCCGCGCCCCCGACGGTCGAGGCTCCCGCGACGGAGACGGAAGACCGGATCTGCCCGGTGACGGGCGAGGTGTGCGACGGTACCGGGCTGGGTTTGACCGGTGAAGGCTCGCGGCGCGGCTGGGCGGATGGAACTCCGGCCGGCGACGTCGATGGCGACGGGATCTGCGACGGGACCTGCGCCCAGGACGGCGAAGGCTCGGGCCTCATGACCCGCCAGCGCCTGCAGGACGGATCCGGAGCCGGCGGACAACAGCGTGCCCGCGCCCGTGACGGATCGAACGGCAACTGCCCGGTTGCGCCGGCCAGCGAAGGCTGACAAAGGGTACACAGTACAGCCAGGGGACAAAAGGACCGCCATTCCAGGCGGTCCTTCCTTTATACGCTTCGGGATGCGTCGATCTGCGGCCTACTCCGCTGCGGCGAAAAAGGCGTCGATGTTGGCGAGCGGCGTCTGCGGCGGGATGTCGCAGCCGGAGGACAGGACAAAGTCAGGATATCCCTCCGTTTTCCGGATCAATGCCCGGGTGGCTTCCGCAATCGATTCCGGGGTTCCGTGCGCAAACTGGGACGCCGGGTCGATGTTGCCCATGACCAGCCGTCCGGCGGGAATCCGGCCGACCACATCCGCCAGATCGATGGCGTTGCCGAAGTGGTAGGCCATGGCCCCGTTGTCGAGGATCGAGTCGAGTAGCGGAACGACGTTTCCGCAGTTGTGGTAGACCACCATGAAGTTCTCATCCTGGACGGCCGCCACGATCTTCTTGACGTACTGCGCCGAGAACTCCGCGTTCCATGCGGGGGACAGGAGCCCCGCGGCGGGTTCGGCCATCACGATGCCGTTGGCGCCGGCCTCTTTGAACGCGAGTATATAGTCGGTCAGAAAGCGCGCCGCCTTGTCCAGAACCTTGTGGACGGTGTCCGGTTCGTCGACGGCCAGGTACATGATCTCGGTCAGCTCAAAGAGCCGGCCGGCAAGGGAGAAAGGTCCGATCACGCCGGCCAGTACGGGCCGGTCGGTGATCCGCTGCGACGCCAGCCGGATCGCCTTGATGTACTCTCCGGTACGCCCCGCCCCTACGGACGGGATCCGGAGGGCATCCGCATCTTCCGCGGTTTCAACGAGGTGTCCCCGGATGCTCGGAACCTCCGCATCCCCGAAGACGACGGCGGCGCCGAATGCCTCCGCCTCAACCGACAGGTCCATGGAGCTGACCGCGGCGAGCGTCGGATACCGGCCGGCTATGGCCTGCATGCACTCCGCCTGCAGTTCGCCTGAATGGACCAGGTCGCGGACGGTCGCGCCGATCAGCTGCGTGCCGGGAAAGGAAAGGATCGGAAGCGGTTTCTTTCGTGGAGTCTGCCTTACGGTTTCGATCCAGCGTGCCATGTTCATATCCGGTCTCCTCGCTTTTCGGTGATCCTGCCTTCATTGTGCCGTGCGGACCATTACCGAATCTAGCGCGGTCCCGTGTTTTTTTGTACGATCGTGCCGACATGGCGCTGGAAGTGTTCAGATCTCCTCGACCCGGGCGACGCCCTCCGCGGTCGCGACCAGCGAGAGGATCTCGGCGTGTGGAATCCGACGGCGCGATTCCAGAGCGACGACGACAGTGAGCGAGTCTCCACCTTCCGACATATGGTTCCGGGAGATCTCGATTTCCCCCACCTTGATCTCCCGCGCGCGAAGTGTCTCAAAAAATGCTCCGCCGATGGCGGAACGATCGAATTCGATGTAGAGCGTGACATGACGGGAAGAGGCCGCGATCCGGCGGTCGATCCCGTCGAGGAGAAACATGGCGGCGACGATGGCCGCGCAGGCGATCAGCGCACCGCCGTAGAATCCGATCCCGATCGCCAGTCCCATGCAGGCCGACGCCCACAATCCCGCCGCGGTGGTCAGACCCTTGACCTGCTGGCGTCCGGTGACCAGGATGGTGCCTGCACCGAGAAATCCGATGCCGCTGATCACCTGCGCGCCGAGCCGTGCGGGATCGGGGCCCGGACCGAACGTCACCAGGATGTATTGGCTGATCATCATGACGAGGGCGGATCCGAGACAGACCAGCATATGGGTCCGGAAACCCGCCGGGCGCCGCTTGCGCTCCCGCTCCAATCCGATGATCCCGCCGCAGAGGATGGCCAGAACCATCCGGAACACGATGGAAGCGGTATTGAGTTCTTTCAGGTATGCGGACAGATCCTGCAACGTCATGGCTTTGGCCCCCCATCGATACGGCAAGCATACCATACGGGACTGCCGGCATCGATCCGCCCGATAAAAAAGAGCCGTCCCGGCGGACGGCCCGTTGATGGTGTATGGAAACGCGGCTCAGCGCTTGGAGCGCAGATAGCCGACATAGTTCCGGATCTCGGTGCGTTGC
>JAGOFF010000198.1 GCA_017997315.1 Clostridia bacterium | reverse complement strand
TTTCCGCATTCGATTCGATGCAATTCACATTTCAAGGTTCGTCTATGTAAAAAGTCTATTGACTATTTACCGCTGGACTGTCCGGTCCATTGTAGCGCGCCGTGGCGGCTTTCGTCCCCCAACGGGCGACGCGGGTCGACATGCGCGCGGGGCAGCGGTATTCTGTAAAAAAGTCCTATAGAATCCAAAAGATCAAGGGGGACGATCCATGCAGCCATTCCACCGGGGCGCGGCCCCGTTTTCCCTTGTCCGTCGCCGCATACTGATCCTTTCCCTCTGCCTCTGCGTCCTTGGCGCCGCGGCGGGGTGCGGCCCGACGCCCACCCCCGCCGCAACCACGACCCGCGAGTCGGGGGACACCGGGATCCTGAACCCGCCCGGCACCCTCCCGGTGGTCCGGGAACCCGACACCCTGCGGGTGTTCGTGTCGCGCCAGACGCTGGTGAGCTCGTACGGGTACGGGGAAAACTCCTTCACCACCTGGCTCCAGGACCGCACCGGGGTACAGGTCGAGTTCCTGTTTCCGGGCGGGGACCCTTACTATGAGTTCCGCACCAGGCTGGCGTCCCGGGGGGATCTCGGGGATCTCGTGCTGCTGCAGCAGACCTACCGGGACCTCGTCGAGTACGGCGCAGCCGGGACGCTCCTTCCGCTCGAGGATCTGATCGCGACGTACGGACACCATTTCCTCGATATGATGGACACCTTCCCGTCCACCCTCCCCGCGATCACCGCGCCGGACGGGCACATCTACGCGTTCCCGCAGGGCAACCTCGTCGGGTTGAATCCGGGGGCGTACGGGATGAAGATGTGGATCCACGCCGGATTCCTGGAGCGGTACGGCCGGGGCATGCCCGAAACCACGGAGGAGTTCGCGGATTACCTGCGCTGGGTCCGGGACGCGGACGCGGACGGGGACGGGGATCCCGGCGACGAGGTCCCCTGGACCGGGTCGGACAGCCGGGAGGTCGGGTACGCCCGGCCGACCGATTTCCTGATGAACGCGTTCACGCTCCAGGACGAGGACGGCTACTACGTACAGGACGGGGTTCTGCACTGCGCGATGGTCGAGGACGGCTGGCGCCGCGGACTCCGGTGGCTGCGGGGATTGTACGCCGAGGATCTGTTCGATGTGAACTACGCGACCAACGATCTCTACGGACTCCGGGCGGTGGTCGCCTCCGGCGGGGGCGACACGGTAGGCTCGCTGTCCTGCGGCAACATCGCCACGGCCGCGCTGGATCCCGCGATCCAGGCGAAGTATGTCTCCGTCCCCCCGCTGGAGGGACCGGACGGACTGCGGTACGCGTATTATGACCAGTACGGGGCGGGGATGACCCCGAGCAAGGCGATGATCCCCGCGGGCAGCGCGCGCCGGGAACTGGCGGTCGCCTGGATGGACGCGTGCTGCGACCAGGAGGTCGCGGTGCGCGCCGGTCTGGGCGAGGAGGGCACCGACTGGGCGCTCCCGGCCGACGGCACGCCCGCGGCGGACGGGGGACCGGCGGTATATTCGCTGATCCGGGCGCAGGGTGCGGAAGAGACCGCGCAGACCTGGCTCGGGGATTCGCCCGCGCTGTGGGACCGGACCGGGGCGCTCGGCGCCGCCGCCAGACCCGCCGGCACCTTCGACCTGATCGCGACGCTGTGCGACGCGACCCGGCTGTACGAGCCGTACGCCGTCCCGTGCGCGGTGCCCTGGATCTATCTGGGCGACGTCGTGCCGGAATACGACGACTGGGAACTGTCGATCGAGATGGAGACGGCCAACGCCGCCGCGGAGTTCATCTACGGATTCCGCGACATCGATTCGGACAAGGACTGGGATACCTATCTGCAGATGGTCCGGCACGCCGGGCTGGACGAATATATGAAGATCCGTCAGGAGTCGTATGATCGCTGCTGGAAGGGCACATTGCCCGCGTCCTATACGCCCTCCCCGGTGCGGACCGCGCCCGGCCCCGGCGGACGCTGACGGACGGGAGCGTCAGCGCGCGGATAGAAACGGGATCCGGTTGCGCAGCGTATACAGCACCGCCGCGCTCCCCACGACGACCGCCATGAAAACCGCGTCAAGCCGCAGGACCTCCGGGATCGACAGCCGGTCCGCAAGCCATCCGCCCCCCACCGAGCTCAGGATCGAGCCGAGCCCGCCCTGGACCAGGGTCAGCAGTCCCAGTCCGCTCGCCTTGAGTTCCTCCGGGACCTCTCGGTTGACGAACTGCATGTTGCAGTAGAACGCGGTCATGTAGCTGAGTCCGTGGCAGGCCTGTGCGAACGCGATCCCGGTGAAGTCGGTCGCGAGCGAGGTCAGCAGCAGCCGCAGGACCAGCGCGGTTCCGGAAAACAGCAGGAGCTGCGCGGGGGAGCGGCGCCGGAGCACCCGGTCGATCAGGAACAGCACCGGGATCTCGCTGGATGCCGAGATGCACATCGCATATCCGATATGGGTGTTGGTCAGCCCGATGTTCCGGATATGGATGGACAGGAAACTGAAAATGAACGAGATCCCGACCTGGAACGCGAAAGCCCAGAACAGGAGCAGCACGAACCGGCGGTTGCGCAGCAGCGAGCCGATCGAGGCGATTTTCCGCGAGGCGACGCCGGAGTCGTCCCGGGGCATCGCGCGGGTCATGAGCAGCATGAGGGTCATGCCGGCCGCGGCCATCAGGAACATGCGCCGCATCGTTTCGGGCGTGTTCCCGGTCAGCCGGCCCGCAAAGATGACCAGCGCGGCGTACCCGATCGTACCCCCGATCCGGATGCCCGCGTAGCTCTTCTTTTTCTGGTTGCAGTAGGTCAGCGAAATCGCGTCCTGCACCGGCATCACCGAGGTGAAGAACATCTGGAACAGCACGACGACCGCAAACAGCCCCGCGAACGTGCGGGGCAGGGTGAACAGCAGGATGGTGACCGCGGATCCCGCCAGCACGATCCGCAGCACCCGCAGCCGGTTGGCGAGCCGGTCGGACAGATTGCTCCAGAACGGCTGGATCAGGATCGAGGTGACCGATCCGACCGCCGCCAGAATCCCGATCTCGAGCAGCGAGAATTCCAGTGAGCGGTAGTAGGCGGACAGGTACGGGGTGAACGTGGACGTCACCATGAAATACAGGGCGTTCATGGAGAACAGGATAAAATAAGGCGTGTCGGGCGTCTTGTCCCGGAAAAGCGCTGGCGTAAACCGCATCGGCCGACCTCGTCTGTCAAAAATTACAACCGCACCATGATAAACCCCGCCGCGGATTTGCGCAAGTTTGCGGTTTATTGCTGTTTTTTCTGTGTTTGCGGCTTTATGCGTGAACTCTTAGGCTGCCGGCGGCCGCCGCAGCAGCGGAATGCGGGAGCGGAACAGGTACACCGCGGTCCCCGCGAGAGACAAGGTCAGGACGAATCCCGCGTCGAGCCGGAACAGTGTCTGCAGCGACAGCCGGTCCGCGAGCCAGCCGCCGGTCACCGAACTCAGGATGGAGGCGAACCCCGCGGTGACCAGCGTAAGCAATCCCACCCCGCTCGCTTTGAGTTCCTCCGGGACCTCGCGGTTGACGAACTGCATCCCGGAGTAGAACGCGGTCATGAAGCATAGCCCGTGCAGCCCCTGCGCGAGCGCCATGTCCGCGAAACTGTCCGCTCGTGCGGTCAGCAGGAGGCGTGCGGTGAGTACGAATCCCGCAGCCAGCAGCACCATCGCCGGCGAGCGCCGCCGGAGCACCCGGTCGATCAGGAGCAGCACCGGAATCTCCGTGGCGGCGGCGATGCACATCGCGTATCCCACATGCCGGTTGGTCAGCCCGATGTCCCGGATGTGAAGCGCGATGAAGTTGAACAGCAGGGTCAGCGCGAACTGGTACGCGAACATGTAGGCCAGGAACAGCGTCAGCCGGCGGTTCCGGAGCAGCGTCCCGACCGACGCGATCTTGCGCTGCGCCACCCCGGAACCGTCCCGGGGCATGGCGAACGAGAGAAGGTACAGCAGTGCGAATCCGGCCGCGGCCACGATGAACATGCGCCGCATGTCCTGCGGGGTCTCGCCCGCCAGCCGCCCGGTGAACAGCACGACGATCGCATACCCGATCGGTCCGCCGATCCGGACCCCGGCGTAGGACCGGCCGACGTGGTTGCAGTAGGTCAGGCTGACCGCGTCCTGCACCGGGATGATCGCGGTGAAGAATGCCTGGAACACCGCCACCAGCACCAGCATGCCCGCAAAGGTGCGGGGCAGCGCAAGCAGCAGGATCCCGGCCGCAGTCCCCGCGACCACGATCCGAAGCACCCGAAGCCGGTAGCCGAGCCGGTCGGCGAGGTGGCTCCAGAACGGCTGGATCAGGATGGCGGCGATGGACCCTGTCGCGGCGAGGATTCCGATCTGGAGCATGGAAAAGCCCAGCGAGCGGTAATACGGCGTGAGATAGGGTCCGAAGACCGACACCACGGAGAAGTACAGGAAATACGTGAGATACAGGATGGTGTAC
>JAGOFF010000197.1 GCA_017997315.1 Clostridia bacterium | reverse complement strand
CGATTGCCATGGTCTCACCTCGCTTTCGTAGCTACATCCTACAACCACTTACTGTGCCTGTCAAGGTATCTGCTTAAAATTTGTAAATCAATTTTCGCTGTACTCCGAGTCTCACTATACTGCATCTGACTTGTTCTCCCGGACCGCCCCCCCCCCTGCGGAGTGTGCCGGACGTCACGGTGCGCGGCATACGGTTGTGCGATACTTGGGTAGGAGCGGTCCATCCCGCCGCGGCGGCGCGAGGACCGGCCGTATAGAGAAGGGATTGAATATGAATAAACGATATATCGTGACCGGCATGACCTGCGCGTCCTGCTCGGCACATGTGCAGAAGGCGGTTTCCCGGATTCCGGGCGTCACTGCCGCCGAGGTGAACCTCGTCACGGAGAAGCTGGATGTCACCGGCGATGGAACCGTGACGGATGAAGCGGTCCGGCGGGCGGTGGAAGCCGCGGGCTACGGGATTGCGGACGGTCCGGACGGCGTCGCCGTGCCGCCACTGGAAGCTTCGGGCCCGCCGGCGGTACGGGAGCGGGAGTTCGCGGTGGACGGCATGACCTGCGCGGCGTGCTCCGCCGCGGTCGAGCGCGTGGCGCGCCGGCTCGAGGGCGTGGAGTCCGTGTCGGTGAACCTGGTCACCGGACGGATGGCGCTCGCCTACCGGCCGGACCGACTCCGGATCCCGGCGCTGCGCGCCGCGGTCGAAAAGGCGGGCTATGCGCTTCGCGACCTCCCCCCGGTCGGCGAATCCACGGACGATGAGGCCGGCGCACGGCGGGACCGCGAAACCCGCGCGCTCCGCATCCGGCTTTCGGTCGCGGCCGCGTTCTCCCTGCCGCTGCTGTACCTTGCGATGTCCCACATGTTTCCGGGGATCCGGCTCCCCCTGCCCGGTTTTCTGAATCCGCACATGCATCCGCAGGCGTTCGGGCTGGCGCAGCTCCTGTTGACCCTCCCGGTCGTGGCCGCAGGTTCGCGGTTCTACCGCAGAGGGATGGTCGCACTTCTGCATGCGGCGCCCAACATGGACTCGCTGATCGCCGTCGGTACCGGCAGCGCGTTTTTGTACAGTCTGTATTCGGTCCTGCGCATCTTCGCGGGGGACGGAGCTCGGACGGACTCGCTGTACTTCGAGTCCGCAGCGGTCGTCATCACCCTGGTCATGCTCGGCAAAGCTCTGGAAGCCTCCGCCAAGGGGCGCACCTCGGAAGCCATCCGCAAGCTTGCGCGGCTGCGGCCCGACACCGCAATCGTCCGGTTCGGGGATGTCGATGAGGAGGTGCCGGTCGGTGAAGTCGTCGCGGGCGATACCGTTGTGGTACGTCCCGGGACCGCGTTCCCGGTCGACGGCATCGTACTGGAGGGGATCTCCTCGGTCGACGAGTCGATGCTCACCGGGGAAAGCATGCCGGTCGAGAAGTCTCCGGGGTCCGAAGTCACAGGCGGCAGCGTAAACGGCGAGGGGCTGCTGGTGTTCCGGGCCGTCCGGGTCGGCGAGGAGACCGCGCTCGCGCGGATCATCCGGCTGGTCGAGGACGCGCAGGGAAAGAAGGCCCCCATCGCCAAACTCGCCGATACCGTATCCGGCTGGTTCGTGCCCGCGGTCCTCGGGATCGCGGTGGCCGCCGCCGTTGCCTGGGCGGTCGCGGGCCTGGACTTTGACTTTGTGCTCAACGTGTTCGTTTCCGTTCTGGTCATCGCCTGTCCGTGCGCGCTGGGACTCGCCACTCCGACCGCAATCATGGTCGGGACCGGCAAAGGCGCGGAACTCGGGATTCTGGTCAAAAGCGGGGAAGCGCTCGAGACCACCCATGCGGTGCGGACGGTCGTATTCGACAAGACCGGGACCCTGACCGAGGGCCGACCGGCCGTCACCGACCTGCTGGTAGTCGGACCGCTGGGCCGCATGGAAGTTCTGCGGCTCGCCGCCGCTGCCGAGCGCGGCTCCGAACATCCGGTCGCCCGCGCGGTCGTTGCGCTCGCCGAAGCGGAGGGACTCGACGTCCCTGTACCGGAGACTTTCCGGGCGGTGCCCGGGCGCGGGATCGACGCGGTGGTCGAAGGCCGGCGGGTGCTTGCGGGCAACCTGGGGCTGATGCGGGAGAACGGCATCGACACCGTCGCGGCGGAAGCCGGAGCCGTATCTCTGTCCCGGGTGGGCAAAACCTTGCTGTACCTCGCGGTCGACGGGAAGCTGGAAGCGCTGATGGGCGCGGCCGACACGGTCAAGCCCACCAGCCGGGAAGCGGTCGCGCTCCTGACCGGCATGGGCGTCGAAACGGTCATGGTGACCGGAGACAACCGCGGCACCGCGGAAGCGATCGCCCGTGAAACCGGCATCGGCCGGGTGCTCGCGGAGGTGCTTCCGCAGGACAAGGCCGAAGCTGTGCGGAATCTGCAGGACGGAATGCGCCGGATCGCCATGGTCGGGGACGGGATCAACGACGCACCGGCACTTGCGCAGGCGGATGTGGGAATGGCGATCGGAACCGGTACGGACATCGCGGTCGAGTCCGCGGACATCGTGCTCATGCGCGGCGATCTGCGGCAGGTGGCGACCGCGATCGCGCTCTCGCGCGCGACGATCCGCAACATCCGGCAGAACCTGTTCTGGGCGTTTTTCTACAACGCGCTCGGCATCCCGCTGGCGGCGGGGCTGGTGTTCGCGCTGGGCGGCCCGCTTCTCAATCCGGTGTTCGCGGGCGCCGCAATGGCGCTCAGTTCGGTCTCGGTCGTGACCAACGCGCTGCGGCTCAAGCGCTTCCGGGCAAAAGTCTAGCGGATCCGTCCTATCCTCCGCTCTTGTTCTCGATCTCGAAGATCCGCCCCTCCCAGTTCCGGAACACCGCCTTGTCGCGCCCGATGTAGAGCAGGTAGTTCGGAAGCAGAGGGGTCTTGCCCAGCCCGCCCGAGCCGTTCACGATGTAGGTCGGGATCGCGAGCCCGGAGGTGTATCCGCGCAGCGACTCCATGATTTCGAGTCCCTCCTCGAGCCGGACCCAGAAATGCGATGTCCCGATCACCTGTTTGGGATGGAAGATGTAGTACGGCTTGACCCGCAGCAGGAGCAGCTGCTGCCCGAGCTTGCGGACGACGAACCGGTCGTTGTTGACCCCGCGGAGCAGGACCATCTGGTTCCCCAGCGGGATGCCGGCGTCCGCGAGCAGCGTACAGGCCCTCGCAGCCTCCGGGGTGATCTCCGCCGGAGAGTTGAAATGGGTGTTGACGTACAACGGGTGAAAGCGCGCGAGCATCGCGGCGAGCGCCGGAGTCACGCGCTGGGGGAGGGTGACCGGAGTGCGGGTCCCGATCCGCAGGATCTCGACATGCTGGATGGCACGCAACCGGGTCAGGATCGATTCGAGCCGGTCGTCCGGAAGCAGGAAGGCGTCCCCGCCGGTGAGCAGTACATCCCGGATCTCAGGGTGTTCCTCCACATACCGGACCGCCCGGTCGAGCACAGCGTCGGACGTATGCCGGTCCCGTTCCCCGATCAGGCGGCGGCGCTGGCAGAAGCGGCAATACATCCCGCACTGGTTGGTGACCTTGATGATCAGCCGGTCCGGATACCGGCGCGTGACACCCGACTCGGGCGTGCTTCCGGCCTCGTCCATCGGGTCGGTTTCCCCGAGCGGCAGCAGCTCCGCGGGATCCGGTATCGCCTGTCGGCGGATCGGGCAGGTAGGGTCGTCCGGATCGATCAGTGAAAGGTAGTAGGGGGAGACCGCGTACCGGTAGCAGGCGCCCACCCGGTCGATGTCCTCCCGTTCCGCGCGCCGCAGCGGCAGGATCTTCGCCAGTTCCGCGGAGGTGGTGAACCGGTGCGCCAGCTGCCAGGCGGGATCCGCCCAGTCCGAATCATCCGCGCCGTACAATGCGAGGATTTTCTCTTTTTGTCGCCGGATGCGCTCCTGGGCGTCGAATCCGGTGGGGATCCGGGCGCCCGCCTGGATGTAGTCGGAAATCTCGTCGCTCAATCGATGCATGCGGTCCTCGATCGCCTCGGCCGGCCGGGGCGCAGGATCCAGCGCGTGGTTCATACGGATGCCTCCTTCTTCTCTTCGCCTCCTTGACGTATGGGATGGGATAGATGTTTATATTTAGTTTCATCATACCATACATGAGAAAAGCCCCGCCGTGCGGACGGAGCCTATGCCGGGAGAGGGGGGGGCGGAGAACGGTCGGCCGGTCTATGTGCGCGCGAGCCGCAGGCTTTCCGGAACATGTCCGAGCCCGAGCAGGATTCCGGCGGCCAGCAGAGGGACGGAGCCGATCCACGCACCCGCGAGGATGAAGTACAGAACCGGGAACACCGCCATCGGAACCGGTATCCCGAGCAGCGGGGCGAACAACAGACGATACGCACACCCGCGACGGACATACCGGATCCAGCAAAACCAATAGACCGCGAGGCAGAATCCCATCAAAACGGCCAGCGGCAGGCTTCCGCCTCCGGCGGGGAACGGCCGGAACACCGGCAGGACAAAGCATCCGATGCGTCC